>NZ_JAOCLR010000020.1:0-105112 GCF_029845405.1 Pigmentiphaga sp. GD03639 | reverse complement strand
GCGTCGAGTTTCTGGCGCAGCCGTTCGGCGGGAATCGCGCCGCCCACCCGGCTGTCGTCGCCGAAGATGATGGTGGGCGTGCCGGTCACCTGCAGCTTCTTGCCCAGGGCCAGCAGTTCCTTGATCGGCGCGTTGCAGGTGCCGGCCTTGGGCGCCTTGCCGTTCAGCATCCAGTCGTCCCAGGCCTTGCCCTTGTCGGGCGCACACCAGACCGCCTGCGTCTTGACGGTGGAGTCGGGCGACAGGATGGGATAAAGGAAGGTGTAGATGGTGACGTTGTCGATGCCCTGCATCGAATGGCGCAACTGCTTGCAATAGCCGCAGTTGGGGTCCTCGAACAGCGCGATGCGCCGCGACCCGTTGCCGCGCACCTGCTTGATCGCCAGGTTCAGCGGCAGTTCGTTGAACTTCACCGCCAGCAGCTTTTCCTTGCGCTCCCGCGTCACGTTCTTCCGGGTCGAGGCGTCGATCAGGTTGCCGTCCAGCACGAAGTCGACCTTCTCATTCGTATAGACCAGCTCGGCGCCGATGCGCACCTCGTACAGGCCGTACGGCGTGCGGGACACCCCATCGACGCCGACCTGGCCGAAGCGCTGCTCGAAACGCTGCTTGACCCCCTCTTCGGCGGTCGGCTCGCTCGAATTGGCGGCTTGCGCCCAGGCCATGGACATGGGCGCGGCCAGGGCCGCGGTCAGCAACAGGGAAGTCAGCATGCGTTTCATCGATTCTCCTTGTGGGGCCGGCGCCGCGTCTTCGCGCCCGTCCCTCGAAATCATATAGTCGGACCGCCCGGCCATGGCCGGGTTGCGATGCCCGATGCGCCATTGACCAGCATACGCTTGAGCAGGGGCACGCGGTCCACCAGGTCCAGGCCGGCATTGCGCAGCCAGGCCGCCGGCCCGGCCCGGGAGCCGAACAGATGGAACAGGCCGTCGGTGACGGCGCGCATGGCCAGCAGCGGTTCGGCGCGGGCGCGCTGGTAGCGGCGCAGCAGCCGGGGATCGTCGACCGCCCGGTACGGTTCGCGGCCGCCCAGTACCTGCGCCAGCGCCTGCACGTCGCCCAGGCCGAGATTCAATCCCTGGCCGGCCAGCGGGTGCACCACGTGCGCGGCATCGCCCAGGAGGATCACGCCCCGCTGCGCAAGCTGGGGACAATGCTGCAACGTGAGCGGAAAGCCGAACAGCGGGCTGCGCACGCGCAGCGCCCCCAGCCTGCCGCCCGTGGCGGCGGCCAGCCGCGCCTCGAGCGCCGGCGCCCGCTCGTGGTCGGGCAGCGCCAGCAAGGCGTCGGCCCGCGCCCGCGGCATGGACCAGACCATCGAGACCTGGGGCCCTTCGTCCGTATCGTGCATGGGCAGCAGCGCCAGCACCCCGTCGGGGGTGAACCATTGGCAGGCGCACTCCTGATGCGGCAGCGCCGCGGTCAGGTGCACGACCACGCCGGTCGCCCCGTAGTCCGAGCGGCTGACGGCCAGCCCCGCCGCCTCGCGCAGTTTCGAATCGGCGCCGTCCGCCGCCACCGCCAGGCGCGCCTGCAGCGCCTGCCCGCCGGCAGTCCGCAATGTCAGCCCGGGGGCGCCCCGCGCGCCGTCCAGGGCGACGAAATCTTCGGTCGTCCAGCGGATGCCCGACCATTGCACCGCCTGCCGCAGGACCCGCTCCAGCTCGCGCGACTCGGCGATCCAGGCCAGATGGTCGCAACCGGCCTGCCACGCCGACAATCCCAGCCGGCCGGGCCGATCGCCCCACGCCGGCCGGTCGCCGACGATCTCCATGCGCCGCACGCCGGCGATGCGCTCGGCCGGCAGCGCGTCCCAGATGCCCAGCCCGGCCAGCAGGCCGCGGCTGGCCGGCGACAGCGCGTAGACGCGCGGATCGAAGCGGCCGGCCTCGGGCGCGGGCAGCGGCGCGCGCGGGCCGAGCAACTCCACGCGCAGCCCCTGGCGCGCCAGCGCCAGCGCGGCGGCCAGCCCGGCGATACCGGTGCCGACGACGACGATGTCGGCGTGAGGAGAGGAAACCTGGGTCATGGCAGGAACGAGGCCGGGGCCCGTTCACACTAAAAGAAGCCAGTGTACAGCGCGCCTCAGCCGTCCGCCGCCGGTTCCTGCAATTGCCGGTAGTAGTGGGCAAGGACTTCCTGGCCGGTGCGCACGCGCCGATTGCTGGGACAGGGAAAGCGCAGCACCACGTCCAGCCGCTTGGGGTCGACGGGCTCGATCACCGCCAGCGGTTCGCTGGCGGGCAGCGCGATCAGGTAGGCGCCCTCGAGGTGCCGGAAATGCACGTCCGCCTGCTCGAGCCAGGGTTCGCAGACTTCCCTGCCCGCCCGCAGCAGCCGTTCCTGCGCCGCCGGGATGTCGTCGCCGGGCTCCAGCGGCACGCGCACCGATTCCAGCACGAAGATACCCATGGCCGAGATCGTGCGCACGGGATTGAGCAGCAGCATCATGTTGGGAAACCGGCAGACGCGGCCGGTGACCAGCCCCGAGGCGGTCTGCTCCAGCAGCGCCGTGGTGAACAGGTCGATGGTCAGCACCTCGCCTTTCATGCCGCCGATCTCGATCACGTCGCCCACCGAGTAGGACTGCTGCGTGGCGCGCATCAGCGAGCCCAGCGCGCTCATGACGTATTCCTTGCTGGCGATGGCCACCGCGGCCGCCAGCGCCGCCACCGACAGCGCGAAATGGCGCAGTTGGCCGCCCCAGACGAACAGCATCAGCAGCATCGTCGCGATGGCGGTGAAGTTGCGCACGGCCAGATAGCTGGTGCGGCGCTCTTCGGTCGACCCCGATCCCTTGCCCCGGTAGTAGCGGTTGGCCGCGCGCGTGGCGAACGTGGCGGCAAGCAGCACCACCACCGACAGCACGAGCTGGCCGGGCGTATCGGAGGCGGTGAACCAGGTCACCAGCCGGTCCCAGAGCGAAACGAAGACATCCATGTAGACGAGGCGGCGTCCGCCGGAATGAACGATCACGCCATTCTACGTTGGCACCGGGGGGATGGGCAGTGTATGGTGACGCCTGGGCGCATCGTCGCCCAGGCGGCGCGCCCGACAAGCGGCGCGCCCGATCCGGGCAGCGGCCGCGCCGCCCGCCCGTGTTCAACCGCGTCTCGCGACGCACTCCCTCGAGCCACGTCCAGGCCGCCCGCAGTCATGCAGCGCCCGGCCGCGGACTCGTCCAACCCACTCCGAATGGCAACCCGTCATTGAGGATGTCCCGCCGCATGCCCGCCATGCGGCCTGGTGCAATAAGGAGAAAGCATCGATGTTCAAAACCCGACATGTCGTTCCTCTCGCATTCGCTCTCGCAACCGCCCCGGCGTGGGCACAGGCGCCGTTGAAGACCGATGGCAAATGGCGCGGCGCGATCAGCGCCGGCGCCAGCATCGCTTCCGGCAACACCGACTCCACCTCGTTCAATCTCGGCGCCAACGCCGGCCGGGCGAGGGAATACGACCGCCTGAACTTCACGCTGACCGCGCTCTACGGGACCAAGAAGGAAAACGGCAGCAGTTCGGAAACCGCCAACCTGCTGCGCCTGGGCGGCAAGTACGACCGCGACATCACCGACCGGACCTTCGGCTTCGGCTCGCTGGACCTCGAGCACGACAAACTGCAGGAACTGGACATGCGCGGCGTCGCGGCGGCCGGCGTCGGGCGCCACCTGATCAAGACCGAGAAGACGCTGTTCGACGTCTTCACCGGCCTTGCCTACAACCACGAACGCTTCACCACCGAGACGCGCAACTCGACCGAACTGCTGCTGGGCGAGGAATCCAACCACATGATCTCGGATGCCACGTCGCTGAACCAGCGCCTGGCCCTCTATCCCAACCTGAGCGACAGCGGCGAATACCGCATCCAGTTCGACGCGGGCATCACCACCTCGATCACGAAGAAGATCGAACTCAAGGTCACGCTGTCGAACCGCTACATGAGCAACCCGCAGCCCGGCGTGAAGAAATCCGACACGCTGCTGTTGACCAACATCGGCTATCGGTTCGAATAAAGGGGACCTGGGCCCGCCTTGGCGGCGGGCCGGCCCGGATCACAGATTGTTCGGGTATTCGCCCGGACCGCCGGCGCGATGCGCCAGCTCGGCGCGCCTGAGTTCCTCCTTCACCTGCGCGCGGCTCAGCGGCGCGGCGGCCGGCTGCGTGGTCTCGCTGGGGAAGCCTTCCTGGCCGTATTCGATGTTGCCGCGGGCCCTGGCTTCGGCCAGCTCGGCCCGCACTTGCGCGCGGGTCAAGGCATGGGTGGTCGAAATCCCGGGAGGGGGGAAATCGTTGGCGTAGTCGTTGCCCTGGTCGGCATGGGCGGCCGCGCCGACGAGCGAGGCGGCAATCAGGGCGGTATAGGCAAGGGCTTGCACTTTCATGATGAACTCCGTTTTTTCGTTGATCTTTCAGCCAGAATCAAGGGTATGTGCTGATTGCTTGAGTGACCGTGTAGGAATATTGCGCCCTTTGAAGGCATAATTGAAATCAATAAACCGGATTGCTGGTATAAGGATTGGATGATGGCTGGCCGTATGGACTTGAACCTGCTGCTGACGCTGGAGACGCTGCTCAACGAGCGCAACGTCACCAGGGCGGCGGTCAAGCTCAACAGCAGCCAGCCGGCCGTCTCCGCTCAATTGGTGCGTTTGCGGCGGATGTTCGGCGATCCCTTGCTGATACCGGGCGCGCGCGGTATGACGCCGACGCCGCGCGCGCTGGAGCTGGCCCCGCGGCTTTCCGAGTTGCTGGATGGGTTCCGCGCGATCGTCCAGCCCGACCGCTTCGACCCCCGGACGGCACAGGGCAGCATCCTGATCGGCACCAACGACGTGACGCAGTGCCGGCTGGCCAGGTGGTTCGGCGATCTGGCGCAGACGGCGCCGGGCGTGCGGATCGGCTTCGTCACCGCGACGCGCGCGATGGTCCCCGACATCGAGCAGCACATGGCCTCGGGCCAGGTGGATCTCATCATTTCGCGCCGCTCGAGCTTTTCCGACCGGTTGCACGTGCGGCCGCTGCACGACGAGAGCTTCGTCTGCGCGATGCGCTGGGACCACCCCTACCGCAAGAAGCAGCTCACGCTGAAGGACTTCGTCGCCATGCAGCACGTCATCGTGCTGCCGCTGGGCGGAGAGTTCGACGACGCCACGGACGACATCCTGCGGCAGATGGGCCTCGCGCGCCGCACCGTCGTGTCGGTGCCCAGCTTCCTGGTTGCCGAGCGCGTGCTGCGCGGCACGGATTTCGTGTCGGTGTTTCCCGCTACGCTGGTGCGCGGCATGATGTCTTCGCTCAAGAGCTACCCGCTGCCCTACACCCTGCCCCGCATCGAGTTCGGCATGGCCTGGCACGTGCGGACCCACCTGAGCCCGCTGCACCGCTGGGTGCGCGACCGGATCTCGGAAGTGCTGGCGGCGGACCGCGAGGCAAACGACGATCCGATGAGCCGGGTCGCCTGGTAGCCCGGCGTCCTATCGCCGCGGGCCGTAGCGGTCGAACAGCTCCCGCAGCCGCGCCGCCTCGCCCGGGGCGCCGGACAGGAAGGCCAGCACGTAGCGGTCCGGCCGGACCAGCACGGCGCGGGCGTCCGCCCCGGCCAGCACCCGCCGCAGGACGCCGCCGCAGTCCCGCACGACCAGCCGGCCGGGCGCACCCGGTTGCGCCGGCCAGGGGAAATCGTCCTCGGCCGCCACCAGTTCGATCCGCCGCATGCCCGCCGCGGCCACGACGCGGTCGGTATCCGGATCCAGCGGCCGGCCCGCCCAGGCCAGGCAGGCAAAGCCCGGGCCGAGCGCCTCGTCCAGCAGCCGGCGTGCGCCGCCGGGCCACTCCATGCGCGGCTGCGGCAGCAACTGGCCGGCCCTGATCGCCGTGTCGGGCGCCCGGCACGGCAGGAAGAAACCCTGCGCGAAGCGCGGCTTGGGCTTGAACTTGAGCTGCAGCACGTAGTCCCGCGCCGGCGGGTACAGGCTGCAGAGCCCGAGCGCCCATTGCGCCGCCATGGCCTCGAGGCGCGACTTGGGCTGCATGTAGCGGCCGATGCGCATCGCCATCTCGATCAAGGCCCAGGCGTGCGGCTTGCGTTCGAGCTCGTAGGTGTCGAGCAGCGCGGGGCCGCAGCGCCCACCGACCACGGCGTCCAGCTTCCACGCCAGGTTGGCGGCGTCGCGCACGCCGCTGTTCATGCCCTGCCCGGCGAACGGCGGCGTCAGGTGGGCGGCGTCGCCGGCCAGCAGCACCCGGCCGTCGCGCCAGCGCTCGGCCAGGCGGGCGTGAAAGGTGTAGACCACCTTGCGCGCGATCGGCAGGTCTTCGTCGAGCGGCTCGCGGGCGCGGATCCAGCCGCGCAGGCGGGTCTCGTCCAGCACGTGCTCGGCGGTCTCGCCCTCTTTCAGCATGAATTCGTACCGCACCGTGCCCTGCGGGCCCGGCAGCCGGATCGCCGGACGGACCGGATCGCAATAGGTGCGGGTATGGCGGAACGGCGTCCGGCGATCGAGCAGGTCCACGATCAGCCATTTCTCGGCGAAGGTGTCGCCCGACAGCGCGATGCCCAACTGCTCGCGCACCCCGCTGCGCCCGCCGTCGCAGGCCACCAGCCAGTCGCAGCTCAGCGTGACCGGCGTGCCGCGATGATCGATCTCCAGCACGACCTTGTCGGCATCCTGCTCGAAGCGCCGCAATTCATGCTCGAACTTCGTCTCGACATGCGCAAACCGCTCCAGCCCGGCGCATAGCTGGGCCGCCAGCACGGCCTGCCGGAACGCGTTGCGCTTGGGATAGCCGTACTCGGTCGACTGCGGTTCGATGCGGGCGAACTCGCGCCCGGACCAGGAAAAATAGTGGACGCCGTAGCCCTGCACGATGGACGGCAGTATCTCGTCCACCAGTCCCGCCGACTGGGCGGTGCGCAGGCTCTCGTCGTCGATGGACACGGCGCGGGGTTCGTCCACCGTCGATGCGTTGCGCTCCAGCAGCAAGGTGCGGACGCCATGGACACCGAGCAGGTTCGCCAGGGTCAAGCCGGTCGGACCGGCACCGAGAACGATGACCGGATAGTGGGAAGTTGCTTGCATGATCGCTATCTTTTGCTGCGAGCCCGCAGACGTTCGTTTTCGAGAGTCGATTCGATGGCAGAGGCCACCGAGAAGAGCCGGGACAGCACGGTCTTGCCGCGCGCCGCCGGCAGCCTGGCGAGCGGCACGACGACACTGAGGCTGCCCAGGACCCGCTGGCCGTCCAGCAGGGCGACGGCCAGTCCGGCCATGCCCGGATCGACCTCGCTGTGCGTCACGCAGGCCCTGGCCTCGCGCAGCGGTTCGAGTGCGGCCAGGAAACCCTGCAGGCCGGACGGAAAACCGGCCCGCACGATGGCGGCGCGGTCCCGGTGCCATAGCCGTTCCAGCTCGGCGCGCGGCAGGTGGGCCAGGATGACCTTGGAGGTGGCTCCCAGGTACAGCGGCATGGCGCGGCCGCGCTCGTAGCTGACCGGCGCAACCGGATCGGCGGGCACCTCCTGGTGAATGCACAGGACCTTGTCGCCGTGGACCCGGCACAACAGCACGGTTCCGCCGGTTTCGGCGGCAAGCTTGCGCAACAGCGAACCGGACGCCTGCAGCAGCGGATCGGCCAGGCGGATCTGGCGATCCAGCTCGACGATCAGCGGCCCCAGCGCATAGCCCCGGTCCGCCACCCGCTCGAGCAGGCCGGCCTCTTCCAGCGCCTTCAGGTCCCGGTAGATGCTGGCCCGCGACACGCCCAGCTCCGCCATGAGCTGGGCCGGCTTGCGCACCGGGCGGCTGAGGTCGAAGGAACCGAGGATGCGCAGCAGACGTTCCGACACGGCCGCCTCAATCACGCATGATGGCCTTGCCCCAGAGGTTGAGGGTGCGTTCCTCGTGCACCCACACTCCCGCGGGACGATCCGGCGCGCAGACTTCGATCTCGGCCGAGATCTCGGCCAGGTTGCCGTCGGGGTCGCGCACCATGAAGAACACGTCGTCGCCGGGCCCGTGGCGGCCGATGCCCCACACGATGGTCTCGCGAATGGTGGCCATGTGGTCGCCCCAGGTCTTCATGTCGTTCCATGAGGCGGTCTCGAAGGACTGGTGATCGAAACAGTTCACGGGCGCGCGGAACAGCGCCAGCGCATGATGCAGGGTCTCGGTGCGCAGGAAGCAGGCGCGCAGCACCCCCTCGTCGTCCTGGACCCGGTCCGACAGCGTGAAGCCGAGCACGCCTTCGTAGAAGGCCAGCATGGGGGCGGGATCCAGGGTGCGCAGCGCGAAGTGCTGCGTATGGGCCGGCGGCAAATCATTGCCGGACGCCGGGCCCGGCGGCGCGCCGGGGCGCAGCGCGAAGACGGCGAGATTGCCGTCGGGGTCGCGCGCCGCCAGCGCGTCCTCGTACGGCACGGGCAGCGGCGGCACCTCGGCCGTGGCGCGCGCGCCCACCCGTTCCTTGAAAGCCTGCCAGCGCCCGGCGTCCGCGAAGCCGAACAGCGCGTATGCCAGGCGGTTGGCCGGGCCCGCCGACAGCACGAGCATGCGCCCCGGCGCGGCGCACACCCAGCGGCCGGCCTCGGCGCGCGGCGCCAGGCCGTGCGTGCGGGAGTAGAAATCCGCCAGCCGCTGCGGGTCCGGCGAGGTCAAGTGCAGATGATGCAGCGATGCGCCCAATTCCATCGTTTCGTTCCACCCATAGGGTCCCATTCCCCGTTGGGCAGACTATCCCGCGCCGCGCCGCCCGGGTCAACGGAATTTCTCACTGGCTGAGACAAGAAGAAGGTGGGTCCAAGTGGGCGATCCGTCGCAGTTGCAAGGCCGGCTCTGGGTGAACGACGAGCTCAGGCAGGATGCGAACAACCGCAACTTCGTCCTCGACGTTCCCGGCATGGTGGAAATGGCATCGCAGATGATGACCCTCGAGCCTGGCGACATCATCGCCGGCGGCACGCCGGCCGGTGTCGGGCCGATCAGGCACGGCGATCGGGTCCGCATCGCCTTCGACAACATAGGCTCGATGGTCGTCAATGTCGTGCAAGGCCGCGCCGGAGGCGGGCCCTTGTTTCGACACCCCGCATAGCATCGGGCTGCGTCAGTTGGGCGCGATGCCGCGGGCCTCGATGACCCGCGCCCAGCGCGCGAGGTCCGACTTCACCAGCGCCCCCAGTTCGGCCGGCGTGCTGATCGCGCCGGCCATGCCCTGGGCCGACAGGCTTTGGCGCATGTCGCGGTCGGCCAGGGCCTCCTGCGCCTGACGATGCAGCTTGTCGACGATGGCCGCGGACGTGCCCGCGGGTGCGAACAGCCCATACCAGAGATCCACGTCGAACGGCTTGCCGAGCGACTCCGCGACCGTGGCCACGTCCGGCAGGGCCGGGTGCCGCACGGGGCTCGATACCGCGAGCGCATGCATCTTGCCGGCCTCGATCTGGGCCAGCGCGGACTGGATGGCCAGGTGCTGCGGCGTGCCGACCCCGGCCGAGGCATAGTTGTATTGCCCCGGCGCCTTCGCGGCCGCCGCCACGAACTCGGCAAGATTGCGCGCCGGCACCTTGCTGCCGGCCACCAGCACCATCGCCCCCTTGAACAGCAAGCCGACCGGAGCGAAATCGCGCACCGGATCGTAGGGCAGGTTCTTGTACAGGCTGGGGTTCATGGCCAGCGTATTGGCGACGACCAGCAAGGTGTAGCCGTCTGGCGCCGAGCGGGCGACGAACTCGGTGCCGATGTTGCCGCCCGCGCCGACCTTGTTCTGCACGATGAAGGGCGTCTTCATGCCCACGCGCAATTTTTCGGCCAGCGCGCGCGTGGCAGTGTCGATGCCCGTACCGGCGCTGTACGGCATGATCAGGGTGACGGGCCGGGCCGGATAATCGTGGACCTGCGCCCATGCCGGCGCGGTCAGCGCGGCCGCGATGCCCATGCCGAAGACTGCCACAAGCTTCTTCATGTTCCACCTCTGCTAGACACGACGGGAAACACGGCGGCGGTCCGGATGGACCGCCGCCACGACACTGCGTTGCGGGGACGCGCTCAAACGGGAAACGCCAGCGAGGCGGGCGTCGGGGTCGGCTCGTCGGCGGGCGCGCGCCGACTGTCCTGCTGCGCCACGAACGCCGCGGCGAGGCGCCGCCGGATCCGCATCATGTCGCGGTCCGGCCCGAACAGGATCTCGTTCTTGCGGGACTCCACCAGATCGCCCGCCACGCGGGCCATCTCCCGGTCTTCCGCCCCCGTCTTCAACTGCCTGGGCTTGACCACGGCCTCGAAATGCCGGGCCAGGCGCTCGCGTTCCTCGGCCGTCTCGGCGCGCCACGCCGCGTAGCGGAACAGCCGCGTGCGATGGTAGTCGATCGGCACCTGGAACAGCCGCGACACGTAGGCGGCATCGCCGGCCTTGGGGCGCAGCACATTGGAGACGAGGCCGGGCAGATTGAAACGCTCGCCCTTGAACTTGTCCAGGCCGTGGCCATGATCGAGCATGTTGCCCTCCAGGTCCACGGAGATGCCCCGCAGGCCATGGCCGTCGGTCTCGACGATCTTGACCCGCCGGTCCTCCAGCGGCGTCAGCTTCGGCGCCGTCCCCTCCCCGCCCGCGCCCAGGTAGCGGGCCACGGCTTCATGGTATTGCGACTCCATGTGCAGGGTGACGGCATGATAGGCATCGCCGCCATCGATCACCAGCAGCCAGTTCGCGCCCCATTCGTCGGTCGGCAGCCGGAAATGCACGAAGCGGTCGGGATCCCCGATGTAGGCCCACACGTAGCCGCCCAGCTCGACGCAGGGATAGGACCGGGCACGGGCCTTGAACAACTGCCCGGCGTCGGCGTCGGTTTCCCAGGGGATCAGCGTGCATGCGCCGCCGCGGTCGTATCGCAGGCCGTGGTAGGCGCACTGCAACTGCCCGTCCAGCACCCTGCCGCTGGACAGCTTGACGTACCGGTGCGGGCACCTGTCGTACAGCACGCCCGGCGTACCCTGCTTGTCGCGGAACAGCACCAGGTCCTCGTTCAGACAGTGCGTGCCGATCGGCTTGTCGGCCGCCAGCTCCTCGCTCTGCGCCACGGGATACCAATAGTTCCTCAACCCCAGTTCCAACCCCCGCGGCACGCCGCGCACGAGTTCCGGGACATCCTGCCTATCGCTCACGTTCTCCTCCTGTCAGGGCTAGACGTCAGCATTCATTCAAATAGATAGCTAACGTTTTATTAAAGTGAAAACAGCCTTTCACGCCTGCATGGCCTGTTCGCATTCCCCAGGCCCAGGCAAGCAATCGGGCATCGCTGCCGGGCACGCCGGTCAACTGGATGCCGATACCCGGGTGCCACGACACCGGCACCGAGATCGAAGGCGCCCCCGCCGCGTTGGCGAAGGCCGCATAGATCGCCCCTGCCCGCGGCGAGGCCGGCCCGCCGTCGATGCGCGCCGGGTAAGGCTCGTCGTGCGGCCAGGCAAGACAGGGGGATGCCGGCGACAGGACCACGTCCGCCTCCGACCAGAGCGCCCGGAGCTGCTGCCGCCATTCCAGCAGCCGCGCAACCGTGCGATACATGTCGGCGGCGGTGGATTCGGACGAGCGCCGGGCCAGGTCCCGCAAGGGCGCCGGCAGCGCCGCTTCGTCCAGGCCCAGCTCGTCGACGGCAGTGCGCACGCCGTGCGGAATGAGTTCCGACCAGAACGCGTCGACCTGGGCCACCGAATAAGGCATGGGCCGCCAATCGATCCGGTGGCCGGCGCGCGCCAGGCGCTCCGCGCATGTGTTCAACGCCGCGGTGACCTCGGGCTCCTGCCCCTGCGCGGGCGGAGAAACGGCGAGGATGCGCGCGCGCCGCGCCTGCGCCCGGTCGCGCAGCCACGCCTCGGGCCGCCCGGCATCCGTCCGCCAGGGAAAACAGGAACCGTCGACGGCAAGCACCGCGGTCAGCAGCGCGCAGTCCTCCACCGACCGCGCCATGGGCCCCACGACCTGGAAATCGAGAGAAGTGCGGGGAAAGCCGCTGGAGGACCGGGTGGCGCCGGCGGACGGCTTGAAGTCGACCGTGCCGGTATAGGCGGCCAGGCGCCGGATCGACCCTCCGGCATCGGTGGCCAGGGCCAACGCCCCGATGCCGCAGGCCAGCACGGCCGCCGCGCCGCCGCTGGAACCGCCCGGCGTCAACACCGGCACAAGCGGATTGCGCGTCGGTCCGTATATCTCGTTGCCGGTGACGGCCGCCAGGGCCATCGGCGGGACATTGGTCTTGCCCAGCACGATCGAGCCCGCCCGCCGGCCGGCCCGCCGCGAACCGGCGGTCCGCCTCCCTGGCCTCGGCCAGCAGGGCGCCGCCCACGTCGACGCGCCGCATGCGCTGGCCGGGCAACGCATCGGCGTGCTCAGCATTCCCGGCCAGACCGGGGTCAGCGCCGCCGCGATGCTGGACAAGTGGAAGCTGCGCCTCGAGGACGTGGAACTGCTGGAGCTGGGCACCTACCCGGCGATCTACCGGGCCTTGCAGGAGGGCCGCATCGCGGCCGGCGTCCTGACCGCCGACTACGAGGTGGCCGGCTCGGTCGCCTTCGGCCTGCGCAGGCTGGCCGACCTGGGCCAGGAACTGCGCTTCCAGGGCCCCATAGTCGCCACCACCCGCGGCTATGCCCGCGCCCACCCGGAGCGCGTGCAGCGCGCGGTCGACGCCTACGTGCAGACGATCGCGCTGTTCCTGGACCAGCCGGACCGGGTCCTGGAAAGCATGAAGCGCCACCTGGGCTTCCTGAACCACGAACAGGCGCTGGCGGTCCATGCTTTCTATGCCCGGCGCTTCCAGCGCCGGCCCTATCCCTCGGAAGCTGGCATGCAGCGGGTCATCGACCTGTACGCGCCTTCCTACTCGCGTTCCGCCCTCCGGCTGGACGAGATCTGGGACCGCTCTTTTCTCGACCGCAGCCTGCAGCCATGACGGGCAGGCCGACAACTTCATCGCAAGGATGACACCATGGACCTGGGAATCGCCGGACGCACGGCACTGATCACGGCATCGAGCAAGGGCATAGGCAAGGCCTGTGCGATGGAGCTGGCCAGCCAGGGCGCGCACGTCGTCATGTGCGCGCGCGGGCGGCCGCAGCTGGAACAGGCGGCCGACGAGGTGCGCTCGGTGGCGCGGGGCGAGGTCACGGCCATTCCCCCGGATCTGACCTCGGCCGCGGACATCGAAGCGCTGGTCGATGCCGCCGAACGGCAGCACGGCGGCGTCGACATCCTCGTCTCCATCGGCGGCTCGCCCAAGCGCGGCGGATTCGATGCCATTTCCGAACAGGACCTGCGCGACGCCTTCGAGATGTCGGTCATCGCCGCCTTCCGGCTGCTGCACCGCACGCTGCCCGGCATGCGGGCCCGGGGCTGGGGCCGCGTGGTCACCGTGCAGGCGCGGTCGGTGTGCGAACCGATACCCGACCTGGTGACCTCGGTGACCACCCGCCCCGGCGTCAATGGCCCGTTCAAGGTATTTGTCCAAGGAAGTGGCCGGCGACGGCGTCCTGCTCAACACCATCGTGCCCGGACGCATCATGACCGACCGCTTCAAGCGCGGCCAGGAGCTGGCCGCCGACAGCCAGGCCTACACGGCTGGCAAGCTGGCCGGCATTCCCGTCGGGCGCTTCGGACAACCCGAGGACATCGCCGCGGCCGTGGCCTTCCTGTGCTCGGAACGCGCCTCGTACATCAACGGCACGGCATTGCAGGTGGACGGCGGCGTCATCAACGCCATCTGAGCGCGCCCGCCCGCGGGGGCATCATTCGGCGGACGCGATGTTGGCTTCTATCCGGCCCAGCACGCGGCGGAAGGTGGCCAGGTCCGTTTTGCTGATGCCCCCCCAGGGCCACTTCGTTGATGTGCTCGACCCTGGGCAGCAGCACTTCCTCCAGGCTCCTGCCCTTGTCGGTCAGGAACACCAGGACCTTGCGCTTGTCCTCGGAATCGGGCTGCAGATCCACCATCTTCTGCGCCTCGAGCTTGCGCAGCGCCGCCCACGCCGTGGGCTGGGTCAGCCCCACCATCTCGGCGATCTCGCGCTGACTCACCCCGTCCTTTTCCCACAACGCGCGCAGGAAGAACCACATGCCATGCGAGATTCCCGCGCTGCTGATCTGCTGTTCCATGATCGGGCGCCAGCGGCGGAAGGTCCTGCCGAGCAGGAAGCCTATGCTGCGATCGATGGGATAGTCTTGAGTGCGCATAATCGTGAGGCATCGTTGAACCCGGTCAATGATAGCCGCCTCCGGCCGCGCCTCGTCCGACGCACGAACCGGTTCGCCCAGCGGGCGTCGCATAAAAAAACCCGACGCAACCACGTCGGGATTTCCAGACACGACACGGTGGATCCGGCTCCGCCGGTCCACCGCCGTCGGCCCCCCCGCGCGTAAGCGCGTAAGGGGGGCACACAGATCAAACCCCTACCGAATCCGCCACATCCTTGAAGTCCGGAATCTGGTCGAAGTTCATGTAGCGATAGATGTTCTTCTCGTCCTTGGCCAGCACGCCGGTCTCGGCCATGTACTCTTCCTTGGTCGGAATGCGGCCCAGGCGCGAGCAGACGGCGGCCAGTTCGGCGGAACCCAGGTACACGAAGGAGTTCTTGCCCAGGCGGTTGGGGAAGTTGCGGGTGCTGGTCGACATGACCGTCGCGCCTTCGCGGACCTGCGCCTGGTTGCCCATGCACAGCGAGCAGCCCGGCATTTCCATGCGGGCGCCGGCCGAGCCCAGGACGCCGTAGTGGCCTTCCTCGGTCAGCTGTTTCTGGTCCATCTTGGTGGGCGGCGCCACCCACAGCTTGACCGGGATGTCGCGCTTGCCTTCCAGCAGCTTGGACGCCGCGCGGAAGTGGCCGATGTTGGTCATGCAGCTGCCGATGAATACTTCGTCGATCTTGGCGCCGGCCACCTCGGACAGGGTCTTCACATCGTCGGGGTCGTTCGGGCAGGCCACCAGGGGCTCGTGCACGTCGGCCAGGTCGATATCGATGACGGCCGCGTATTCGGCGTCGGCATCGGGCTCGAGCAGTTGCGGGTTGGCCAGCCAGGCTTCCATGGCCTTGATGCGGCGGCCGATGGAGCGCTCGTCTTCGTAGCCGTTGGCGATCATCCACTTCAGCAGCGTGATGTTGCTGTTGATGTACTCGATGATCGGTTCCTTGTTCAGGCGCACCGTGCAGCCGGCGGCCGAACGCTCGGCCGAGGCGTCGGACAGTTCGAACGCCTGTTCGGCCTTCAGGTCCGGCAAGCCTTCGATTTCCAGGATGCGGCCCGAGAACACGTTCTTCTTGCCTTGCTTCTCGACCGTCAGCAGGCCCTGCTTGATGGCGTAGTAGGGAATGGCGTTGACCAGGTCGCGCAGCGTGACGCCGGGCTGCAGCTTGCCCTTAAAGCGGACCAGCACCGATTCCGGCATGTCCAGCGGCATGACGCCGGTGGCGGCCGCGAAAGCGACCAGGCCCGAACCGGCCGGAAAGCTGATGCCGATGGGGAAGCGGGTGTGCGAATCGCCGCCGGTGCCGACGGTGTCGGGCAGCACCATGCGGTTCAGCCAAGAGTGGATGATGCCGTCGCCCGGGCGCAGCGAGATGCCGCCGCGATTGCTCATGAACTCGGGCAGCGTGTGCTGCGTCTTGACGTCCACGGGCTTGGGATAGGCGGCGGTGTGGCAGAACGACTGCATCACCAGGTCGGCCGAGAAGCCCAGGCAGGCCAGGTCCTTCAGCTCGTCGCGGGTCATGGGGCCGGTGGTGTCCTGGCTGCCGACCGAGGTCATGCGCGGCTCGCAATAGGTGCCCGGACGGATACCCTTGCCTTCCGGCAGGCCGCAGGCGCGGCCGACGATCTTCTGGGCCAGCGTGTAGCCCTTGCCGGTGTCGACCGGTTCCTTGGGCAGGCGGAACAGCGTCGAGGGCGGCAGGCCCAGCGCTTCGCGCGCCTTGGCGGTCAGGCCGCGGCCGATGATCAGCGGAATGCGGCCGCCGGCGCGCACTTCGTCGAACAGCACGTCGGACTTGAGCTCGAATTCGGCGATCACTTCGCCGTTCTTCAGGGCCTTGCCTTCATAGGGGCGCAGTTCGACGACGTCGCCCATTTCCATCTTGGAGACGTCCAGCTCGAGCGGCAGCGCGCCCGCGTCTTCCATGGTGTTGTAGAAGATGGGGGCGATCTTGCCGCCCAGACAGACGCCGCCGAAGCGCTTGTTGGGAACGAAGGGGATGTCCTCGCCGGTCCACCACAGCACGGAGTTGGTGGCCGACTTGCGCGACGAACCGGTACCGACCACGTCGCCGACGTAGGCGACCGGGTGGCCTTTTTCCTTCAGTTCGTTGATGAGCTTGAGCGGACCGACCTTGCCGGGCTCCTGCGGCTCGATGCCCGGACGCGGGTTCTTCAGCATGGCCAGCGCATGCAGCGGGATGTCGGGGCGGCTCCAGGCATCAGGGGCGGGCGACAGGTCGTCGGTATTGGTTTCGCCGGTCACCTTGAACACGGTCACGGTCAGGCTTTGCGGCACTTCCGGGCGGCTGGTGAACCATTCGGCTTCGGCCCAGCTCTGCAGCACGGCCTTGGCGTTGGCGTTGCCCTTGTCGGCCTTTTCCTTCACGTCGTGGAAGGCGTCGAACATCAGCAGGGTATTCTTGAGGCCGTCGGCGGCGATGCCGCCCATCTGGGCGTCGTCCAGCAGCTCGATCAGCGCGCCGATGTTGTAGCCGCCCAGCATGGTGCTGAGCAGTTCGGTGGCCTTGGTGCGGTCGATCAGCGGGCAGGTGTCCTTGCCCAGCGCCACGGCGGCCAGATACGAGGCCTTGACCTTGGCGGCGTCGTCCACGCCGGCCGGCACGCGATGGGTCAGCAGATCCAGCAGCGCCTGCTCCTCGCCCTTGGGCGGGTTCTTGAGCAGTTCGATCAGGTCGGCGGTTTGCTGCGCCGACAGCGGCAGCGGAGGAATGCCGAGCGCGGCCCGCTCGGCTACGTGTTGACGGTAGGATTCAAGCATTGGAGGTGTCCCGGTATGAAGGGATTGAGGGCGATCGCCGGGATTGTAGGACTAGCGGCGGCGAGCCGCAACTGTCTTATATCTTATATAAGACATAAACAGTGTCTCCGCACGGTCGAGCCGGGATAGAATCGTTTTCCCGATATTCGGCCACGTAAGGGTAATCGAGATGAATTCAACGAAACTGAATCTGGATTGCCCCGACGGGGCCCGGCCGGCAGGGATCGCGCTCCCGCTTTCCCCATCGCGCCGCCACTGGCTGCAATTCGCCGGCGCCGGCGCCCTGCTCCATGCCCTGCCCGGCTGCGGAGGCGGCGACGACCCCGCTCCCGACGCCGGCCGGTTGTCCGAGGCCATCCAGTGGGGGCGCGACGCCATCCGCCAGGCCTTGCAGAAGAACCAGGCCACCGCGGTCTCGGTCGCGCTGATGACCAGCGAAGGCGTCATCTGGCAGGAAGCCTTCGGGGTCGCGGATCCCCAGGGCAAGGTGGCCGCCACGGTCGACTCCCGCTTCAACATCGGCTCGGTCAGCAAGGTATTGGCCGCGCTGGCGGCGATGGTGCTGTGCGACCGGGGCAAGCTGGCGCTGGATGCGCCCATCACCCGCTATCTGCCCCGCTTCTCGATGCTTTCCAGCGAGTACGACCAGATCACGCTGCGCCACCTGCTCAGCCATTCATCCGGGCTGCCCGGTACCAATTGGCGCAACATTTTCGCATTCGAGCCCATCGCCGGCTACGCGCAGGACACCGAGGACGGCCTGGCCTACTTCCACCTGAAGCACCAGCCGGGGGAACTGGCGGTCTATTGCAACGACGGCTTCACCATGGTGGAAAACCTGGTGGCGGCGGTCACGGGCCAGTCGTACGCCGAGTTCGTGCGGCGCGAGATCCTCGAACCCCTGGGCATGAGCCATTCCGCCTACCCGGTACAGCCCTTCCCCGAAGGCAGCTTCGTACACCCGGTGTACGAAGGGCGGCGCATGGGACAGGAATTCGTGTCTGCCTACGCCACCGGCGGCCTGGCCTCCACCCCCGGCGACATGATGCGGCTGGCGAAGATGTTCCTGGACCTGGGCATGTACCAGGGCAAGCGCCTGCTGTCGCAGGCGGCGGTCCAGGAGATGGGCACCGATCAGACCAAGGGCCTGCGCATCAACCCCTGCCCCGAATGGCGCTGGGGCCTGGGCTGGGACTCGACGCGGCAGCCCGGCCTGGACAGTGTCGGCATCAAGGCCTGGCAGAAGAACGGCGGCACGAGTTTCTTCTCGACCGAGTTCTTCGTGCTGCCCGACCAGCGCATGGCCCTGCTGCTGACGGGGGCCGGCACCACCTACGGGCCGCTGCGCATCGCCGAAGGCGTGCTGCTGCGGGCCCTGGCCGCCACACGCGCGATTCCGGCCGTGCCGGCGGTGCTGGAAGGCATCCCCGCGGCGGCGTCGCCGTCCATCGATGCCGCCGGCCTGGCGGGCATCTATGCCAATTACGAAGGACCATACAAGGTACAGGCCGCCAGTGCGGGCACGATCGACGTGCTGCACAGGAAGGCCGGCGCCTGGGACCCGATCGCCACGGGCCTGACCCTGCGCGCCGACGGCTGGTGGTGGAACGACGCGCCTTCGGGGAACAGCTACCGCTGGCTGACGCTGGACGGCAAGCACTACATGATCCAGCGCGTGCCGGCAGGCTGGGGACATTACCGGCTGACCATGTCCGTGGGCCAGCGCCTGGCGCCGCTGCCGCCGCTGTCCGCCGCCTGGCAAGCCCGCCTGGGCACGCGCTGGGAACCGACCAACGAATCGCCCGAGTCGGTGGCGCTGGTCCTGGGCGATGGCATCGCCTCGCTGAGCGCGCTGCCCGAGTTGCCGGGATACGTGATGTGGAACGACGGCCAGCTGCTGCGCCCCGATGGCGACGACCGCGCCAGGATGACGATACAGGTGCCCGTCAATCATGGGCGCGACCTGGTCGAGCTCGAATTCTCGACGGTGGACGGCCAGCCGCAGATGCGGTCGGGGTCATCGCTCTATCGGTTGCTGGCAGAGGACTGATCCGACCTTGGAACTGCGCCAACTCCGCTATTTCGTCCGCGTCGTCGAGCTGGGCAGCATGGGCCGCGCCGCGCGCGAACTGGGGCTGGTGCCCTCCGCCCTGAGCCAGCAGATCAGCCGCCTGGAAGGCGAGCTGGCCACCCGGCTCCTGCAGCGCACCGCCACCGGCGTCATCCCCACCGACGCGGGGCTGGCTTTCTGGCGGCAGGCGCAGATGGCGCTGCGCCACGCCGACCAGGCCGTGGTCGCGGCGCGCGAGGCCCGGCTGTCGGGCGCGGTCAGCATAGGCTTCGCGCCGTCGACGGCATCGCTGCTGGCCCGCCCCTTCATCGCCGCCATGCAGGAACGCTATCCCGACGTGCGGCTGCATCTGGTGGAAAGCCTGTCCGGCCATCTGGCGGGCTTGCTGAACGCCCGCCTGCTGGACCTGGCCGTGCTGTTCCAGACCGACAGCGGCCGGCACTGGAGCGTCCTGCCCCTGCTGGACGAAAAGCTGTTCGTGGTGGCCCGGCCCGATCTCGTATCCGACCGCCAGCCCCGCCAGCCGATGACGGTGGCGGAAGCGGCGCGGCTGCCGCTGGCCATGCCCAGCAAGACGCACGGCCTGCGCATCCTGGTCGATGCCGCCTTCGACCGCGCGGGCGTCGAGCCGGACATCGCGCTGGAGATCGACGGCCTGACCACGCTGATGAACACCGTGATCGACGCGCCCATCGCCACCATCCAGCCCGGTGTCGCCGCCGGCGGGATGCATGAAGGGCGCCTGTGCCTGTATCCGCTGGACGACCCGTACCTGTTCCGGCGCAACGTCGTCACCAGCGTCTCGGACGACGAGTTGTCCCCCGCGGCGCTGGCCGCGCGGGTGGTGCTGGCCGACCTGATGCGCACGCTGGTGCGCGACGGCCATTGGCCGGGCGCCACCATTCACGAATCGTGAACACCTATTGCCCACGCGCCGTCTAGCCCGGCGCGGCCGCCCCGCCTACAGTGACTCCTCACTGATAGGAAAGCGGAATGATAGATGTCCTGGTCATCGGCGGCGGCAACGCCGCCTTGTGCGCGGCCCTGATGGCCCGCGAGGCGGGCGCCAGCGTCATGCTGCTGGAAGCGGCGCCCAAGGAATGGCGCGGCGGCAATTCGCAGCACACGCGCAACCTGCGCTGCATGCACGACGGTCCGGAAGACGTGCTGGTCGACAGCTACCCGGAAGAGGAGTTCTGGCAGGACCTGCTCAAGGTCACCGGCGGCATCACCGATGAGAAGCTGGCGCGCCTGGTGATCCGGGCATCGTCCAGTTGCCGGGACTGGATGCGCAAGCATGGCGTGAACTTCCAGCCCGCGCTGTCCGGCACCTTGCACATCGCCCGCACCAACGCCTTCTTCATGGGCGGCGGCCGGGCGCTGGTCAATGCCTACTACCGCAGCGCCGAGAACCTGGGCGTGCAGATCCGCTACGGCACGCCGGTGCATGCGCTGGAACTGGACGGCGATCGCTTCGTCGCGGCGCTGGCCGGGGACGAACGCATCCCCGCGCGCGCCTGTGTCATGGCGTGCGGCGGCTTCGAGTCCAACCTGCAATGGATGCGCGAAGCCTGGGGCCAGAACGAACGGGGCGAATGGCCGGCGGACAACTTCCTGATACGCGGCACCCGGTACAACCAGGGCGCCTTGCTGAAGTTCATGATCGACGCCGGCGCCGACATGATCGGCGACCCCACGCAATCCCATTGCGTCGCCATCGACGCGCGCTCGCCGCTGTACGACGGCGGCATCTGCACCCGCCTGGACTGCGTGTCGCTGGGCATCGTCGTCAATCGCGACGCCCAGCGCTTCTACGACGAAGGCGAGGACTTCTGGCCCAAGCGCTATGCGATCTGGGGCCGGCTGGTCGCCTTCCAGCCAAGCCAGATCGCCTATTCCATCATCGATGCCAAGGCGGTCGGACGCTTCATGCCGCCGGTGTTCAACGGCATCCGGGCCGACAGCCTGCCCGAGCTCGCGCGGCTGACGGGGCTGGACGAAACCCGCCTGGAACAGACGGTGCGGGAATTCAACGCCGCTTGCCGGGGCGAACACTTCGACCACACCATCATGGACGACTGCCGCACGGAAGGCATCTCGCCCGTCAAGACGCACTGGGCCCGGCCGCTGGATACGCCGCCCTATTTCGCCTATCCGCTGCGCCCCGGCATCACCTTCACCTATCTCGGCACCAAGGTGGACGAGAACGCGGCCGTGCACTTCGGCGGGCGTCCCAGCCCGAATCTGTTCTGCGCCGGCGAAATGATGTCCGGCAATGTGCTGGGCAAGGGCTATACCGCCGGCGTCGGCATGTCCATCGGCACGGCCTTCGGCCGCATCGCCGGCACCCGCGCCGCCGAGGCCGCGCGGCACCCTCGTATTCACGGAGCACCCGATCTTGAAGCAGCTTGAGGATCTCGCGCACGACGCGCAAACCCTGGCGGCCGGCGTACAGGCCGTGCCGATCCAATGGCGGACCCAAGCCGCCGCGCAAGGCGGCGCCTGTTCGACCGCGCTGACCGCCGACGAGAACGAAGCGGCCCGCGTCCTGCAAATATGCAATGCATGTCGCTATTGCGAGGGATTCTGCGCGACGTTCCCGGCCATGATGCGCAGGCTGGAATTCGGCAAGGCCGACGTGCACTACCTGGCCAACCTGTGCCACAACTGCGGCGCCTGCCTGCACGCCTGCCAATACGCGCCACCGAACGAATTCGGCGTCAACGTGCCCCGCGCGATGGCCAAGGTGCGCGTGCAGACCTACGGCGACTACGCCTGGCCAGGAGTCCTGGGACGCCTGTACCGGCACAACGGCGTCACGCTGGCCCTGGGGACGGCGTTCGCGCTGGCGCTGTTCCTGGTGCTGGCCGCCGCCATGAACGGCGGCATCCTGCACGCGCCGCTCGCCGGCGATTTCTATGCCATCTTCCCCCACAACCTGCTGGTGGCGATGTTCGGCACGGTATTCGTGCTGGCCATCGTCGCGCTGGGAGTGGGCGTGACGCGCTTCTGGCGGAACGTCTCGCCCGGCTCGCCCACCGCGCCGGCCGTGGCCGAGGCCGCGCACGACGCGCTGCGCCTGAAGTACCTGGACGGCGGACACGGCAAGGGCTGCAATGAAACGGACGACGCGTTCACGCTGGCGCGGCGCCGCTTCCACCATTTCACCTTCTATGGCTTCATGCTGTGCTTCGCCGCCACCTGCGTGGCCACGCTCTACCACTACGCGCTGGGGCTGCACGCGCCGTATCCGCTGACCAGCCTGCCCGTGCTGCTGGGCACCGGGGGCGGCATCGGCCTCTTGATCGGGCCGGCCGGCCTGCTGTGGCTGAACCTGCGCCGCCATCCGGCACATGGCGATCCCGACCAGCGCCCCATGGACCGCGGCTTCATCTGCCTGCTGTTCCTGACCAGCCTGACCGGCCTCGCGCTGCTGGCCCTGCGCGACACCGGCGCCATGGGCCTGCTGCTGGCCGTGCACCTGGGCGTGGTCATGGCCTTGTTCCTGACCCTGCCCTACGGCAAGTTCGCGCACGGCATCTATCGATGCGCCGCGCTGCTGAAGTGGAGCATCGAGCGGCGCCAGCCGAGCAATACGCGGCTGACGCCGGACTGAGGCGGGGGGAAAGGCGGCAGCCCTAGTCGCCCGCCAGTTCGCCGGCGATCCTGCCCGCCGCCTGCCTGACCAGTTGCACCACGCGCGGCACGTCCACCACGTCGATGCGCGGCATGTCTATCACCACCGACAAGGCCCCCCAGACGGCGCCGTCGGCCTTGGGTATGGGCGCCGCGATGGCTGCCAGCTGCGGCTCGAGTTCGCCGCGGGACACGTAATGGCCGGCCCGGCGGATCGCGGCGTAGTACTTCCGGAACGCCGGCCATTCCGTGGGCAGTCCGGCCCGGGCGATGTCGGCCGCATGCGCGTCGAACAGCTTGCGCAGCTGCGCGGGCGGAAACGAAGCCAGGATGACCTTGGGCGCGCCGCCGCTGAACAGCGGACGAGGCCGCCCGCGTCCGTAGGACAGCGTCGCGGGCGCCTTGCCCATCTCGCGGTGCGTGTCCAGGATCTGCGCACCGAACCAGGCCGAGGTCACGCAATCGAAGCCGGTCTTCTCCACCAGTTCGGCCATGTGGGGAATCGCGACCTGCAACAGCGGGTCGGCCCGCCGGATGTAGTAGTCCAGCACCACGATGCGCGGGCCCAGCGCGTAGCGCGAATCGCCGGCACGCTGCAGCAGCCCCGCGTCGCCCAGCGTCTTCACGTAGCGATAGCCGGTGGGCAGGGACACGTCCAGCAGCGACGCGATCTCCTCGGCGGTGCGGGTCAGGTGCTCGTCGTCGAACAGGTCCAGCACCCGCAGCATGCGTTCCAGGCTGGTGGCGGATTTTTCTTCCATGCGGTCATCGGGACAAAGCGACCTCGGCCGCGGGCAGGCGGGCCGTGATGCGCTCGAGTTCGTCGGAGGTGCGCGCCACGCCCATCAGGTAGCGGTCGGGACGCAGCACGATGGCCCGCGCGCCGTGCGCATCGAGCCAGGCCGCTAGTGTACGGCCCGGGCGGTCGAGCACCGTCGCGTCCATCGCGCGCCACCGCTCGCGCGTGGCCTGGCCCACCGCGCCCAGCACGCCGGGCTCGCCGATGATGGCCATGCGGTTGCCCAGCGCCTCGTCCAGCAGGCTGCCGTCATCCAGCCGGGGCTGCGGAAAGGGCTGCCCGGCGGGCGCGGGCGCATCGCCCTGGAGCCCCGGCCCCAGGGCGGGCGACGGGAACTCGAAGATCTCCGGCTCGCCGGCCGAGAAGCGCCGGTCGCGTTCGCGGGCCGCGTCGGGATCGGTGGTCTGGATGATGGCGCCCAGGCGCACGGCCAGCTCCACGAAGGCCCGCACGTGGGGCGCCCGCTCGGACTCGTAGGAATCCAGTAGCGTCTCGCCGGCGCGCCCGCGCAGCACCGCCTCGAGCTTCCAGGCCAGGTTGGCGGCGTCGCGCATGCCGGCGCACATGCCCTGCCCCAGGAAGGGAGGCGTCTGGTGCGCGGAATCGCCGGCCAGCAGCATCCGGCCCTTGCGCCAGCCGTGCGCCAGCACGGAATGGAAGGTGTAGACCACGGCGCGCTCGAGATCGGCCTGCTCGGGGGTGACCCAGCGGCGCACCAGGTTCCACAGCGTATCCGGCCGGACCAGGGCCGCGGTGTCGTCCCCCGGCATGATCATGATTTCCCAGCGACGGCGGCGTCCGACCACGTTGCAGTACGTCATGGGCCGCGCGGGATCGCAGTACTGGACGGTATGCGCGGGCAGGGATACCCCCTCGTCCTTCAGGATCGCATCGAAGACCAGCCACGGCTGGTGCAGGCCCAGGTCCTCCATCCTGCTGTCCATGGTCTTGCGGACCAGCGACCGGGCGCCGTCGCAGCCGACGGCATAGCGGGCGCGCGCGGTGCCGCCGTCCGACAAGTCCAGTTCGACCCAGTCGCCGCGTTCGCGCAATGCCGTCACTTCGCAGCCCAGCCGCACCGCCACGTCCGAGTGGCGGGCGACGCCCTCGCGCAGCACGCGCTCCAGCTCGGGCTGGTGGAAGTAGTAGTTGTTGGCGCACCCGTGCGGACCGTCGTCGGAGGTACCGCCGCGGATCAGCAGTGTCCGGCCCTCGGCGTTGACGAAGTGCATGCCCTGGTTGCCGGGACGCGCCACCTCCAGCACCGCCTCCCGCAGGCCCGCGCTCTGGAAAATGCGCATGACTTCGCCATCGAAATGGATGGCGCGCGGCAGGGGATAGACCTGGCGCTCCTTGTCCAGCACCAGGACGGACAGTCCCGCCTGCCCCAGCAGATTGGCCAGCATGGCCCCCACCGGCCCGTAGCCGACGATCGCCACGTCGGCCGTCATCGATGAACGTTCAGGCATGCTGGTCGGCTTCCATCCGTCGGGCGACCTCCGCCTGCCACCGGGCACGAGGCTGGAAACGGGGATAGCGGCGGGCGATGGCCTCCGCCTTGCGCATGATCTCCTCGTCGCTGTCGCGGAAGTCCACCGGTTCGCGCAGCGGCTGCTCGCAATACCAGTCGGTGTCCATGAACAGCTCCAGCCGGTTGCCTTCCGGATCCCGGCAATAGATGGACACGGCGTTGCCGTGCGTCACGGGCTGGATGTCATCCACGCCGGCCGCAACCAGCAGTTCGTGGAAGCGCCGCAACGTGGGCAGGTCGGGAACGCGGAACGATATCTGGTTCACGACGCTGAACCGCACGTCGTCGGGACGGCCCGACACCAGGACGATCTGGTGGTGTTCGGCCGGGTCGCGGCTCAGGAAGATGAGGCGGGTATGGCCCAGGTTGCCGCGGTCGGTCTCGGTGAAGCGCAGCACGGTCCGGTAGAAGTGCGCCAGCGCGTCGATGTCGCGCGCGTACAGCCCAAGATGACTGAAGGCGAGCGGCAGGCTGGCCTGGGGGGCGCGGGAGGGTTGCATTGTCATTACTCCTCCTTTTGTTCTCTTTAAAAGAGAATAAAAGTTGATTTTTTGTTTGTCGTATGTTTTTAATATATACGAATTCTCTTATTTTGATAATAGACCAACAAAAATCACGATCGTGATGAACCCAGGAGACTCTCCATGAATCCGCTGTTACGCCGCATCGGCCTGCCCGCCATCGCCCTGGCGGCCCTCGTTTCGACCGGCGCCCACGCCGAGGACTACCCCGCACGGGCGGTCCGCATCATCGCTCCCTTCGCCGCCGGCACCGGACCCGACGCCAATGCCCGAGAGATCGCGGCCGAGCTGACCAAGGTGCTGGGACAAACAGTGTTCGTGGACAACCGGCCGGGGGCCTCCGGCATCATCGGCACCGAGGCTGCCGCGCGCGCCACGCCCGACGGCTACACCCTGTACATCGGCACCACCAGCACGCTGTCGGTCGTGCCGCACCTGTATTCCAAGCTGCCCTTCGATGCGGCCAAGGACTTCACGCCGGTCAGCCTGCTCGGCATCCTGAACACCGGACTGATCGCCACGCCCAAGCTGGCGGCCAACGACGTACGCGCCCTGCTGGCCTTGATGAAATCCAGGCCCGATGCGGTCAACGTGGCCACCCAGGGGCCGGGCAGCTACTCCCACCTGTCGGGCGAATGGTTTGGTTTCAGCGCCGACACCAAGCTGAATTTCGTGCCCTACAACAGCAACAGCCCCTATGCGGACCTGCTGGCGGGCCAGGTGCAACTGATGTTCGACGGGCTTCCGGCGGCGGCGGGCAACATCCGCGCGGGCAAGCTCAAGCTGCTGGCGATCACGGGCAAGCAGCGGCACCCCACCTTCCCCGACGTGCCGACTTTCGCCGAGTCGGGCATCGCCGACTTCGAACCCATCGCCTGGCAGGGGCTGCTGGCGCCGGCCGGCACCCCCAAGGCCATCGTCGACAAGCTGAGCGAAGCCATGCGCAAGGCCGCGCGGTCGCCGGAGCTGGCCGAGAAATGGCGCTCGTATGGGGGAGAACTGAAGGGGGACACGCCGGCGGAATTCGCGGCGTTCATCGCGGCCGACCGCGCCAAGTGGGGCGAGGTCGTGCGCAAGGCCAAGGTCAGGCTGGATTGATCCAGGCGGCGGCCAGTTCGCGGGTGGCGCGCGCCAGCAAAGCGGCATCCACGCCCACCGCGACGAAGCTGGCGCCTTGCTCCAGATGTTGCCGTATCAGGGCGGAATCCGTGGCCAGCGTACCCACCGCCTTGTCATGCGACAAAGCCCCCCGCCTTGCCCGATCGATGGCCGCCCGCACCTCGGGATGACCCGGCTCCCCCAGGTGCCCCATGGAAGCAGCCAGGTCAGCCGGACCGATGAAGATACCGTCGACGCCGTCCACCGCGGCGATCTGCGCGACACGGTCCACGCCGGCCGCGGTCTCGACCTGCGCCAGCACGCATATCTGCCCGTTCGCCGCGTACAGGTAGTCCGCATAGGTGGCCCACCGCGAGGACCGCGCGATGGAACTCCCCACGCCGCGCGTCCCGTGCGGCGGATAACGCGTCGCCGCGACGATCGCCCGCGCCTGCTCCGCGGACTCGACCATGGGAACGAGGAAATTCTGGACGCCGATCTCCAGGTACTGCTTCAACAGCACGGCGTCGCCGTCGGGCACGCGAACAACCGGCGCCGGCGGATAGGCGGCCAATGCCTGCAACTGCGCCAGGACGCTGCGCAAGTCGTTGGGACCGTGTTCCCCATCCAGCAGCAGCCAGTCGAATCCGGCCTGGGCGCAGATCTCCAGGCTATAGGGATCGGCCATCGCGGCCCATAGGCCGATAAGCCGCCGGCGGTCGATGAGCGCACGCTTGAAAGCATTCTCGGGCAGATTCATGCCATGTCCCCGTCAGGCGAAGCGAAAGCCGATCGAACCCAGCTGACCGTAGTCCGCATGGAAGGTATCCCCCCGGGCGCCCGGTACGGGCCGGGTGAAGGATCCGGCCAGGACGATCTCGCCCTCGCCCAGCATTTCATCGTGGCGCGCCAGCTTGTTGGCCAGCCACGCGATGCCGGTGGCCGGATGGCCCAGCACGGCGGCGGCCAGCCCCGACTCCTCGATGATCCCGTTCTTGTGCAGCAGGGCGCCGCACCACCTCAGGTCCACGGCGTCCGGCCGCACCGGCCGGCCTCCCAGCACCACGCCCGCGCTGGCGGCGTTGTCCGAAATGGTATCGAACACCTTGCGCGGCCGGCCCGACTCCCGATCCGTCTGCTCGATGCGCGCGTCGATGATCTCCAGCGCGGGCACCACGTAGTCCGCGGCGCGCAATACGTCGAAGACGGTCACTCCCGGTCCGCGCAACGGCCGGCCGAGCACGAAAGCCAACTCGACTTCCACGCGCGGCGCCAGAAACCGGTCGTGCGCGATGTCATGACCCGACTCATGGAACATGTCGTCGAGCAGGGCGCCATAGTCGGGCTCGTCGATCTGGCTGGACTGCTGCATGGCGCGCGAGGTCAGGCCGATCTTGTGCCCGCGCAGCGTCCGGCCGCTCTCCCGCTTCAGGCGCATCCACGCCCGCTGGATGCCATAGCCGTCGTCCACGGTCATGTCGGGATGGCGCAGCGAGAACTGCCGCACCGGCACGCGACTGTGTTGAGCCGCCTCCAGCTCCTTCGCGAGCCGCAATGAGGTATCGGAATCGAGCACGGGCTTTCCTTATCGGGTAGAGGGCGCGAATCGCACAGACAGCCTGGCGGTCACGCCAGGAAGGACATGGCCGACTGGACGAAGGCATCCTGCCGTTCGATCTGCACCCAGTGGCCGCATTGGCCAAACATGAGCAGGTCGGCGCGCGGACACCGCCGGGCGATACGAAGCCCGCACTCCACGGGTACGCGCTGGTCGTCGCGCCCATGCAGCACCAGGACGGGCGCCGCGATCGACTCCAGGTCCCGTTCCGGAATGCCTTTGACCATCTTGACCTCCCCCGCCTGCCCGGGCTCGGGGAACAGTTTGCGGTAGGCGTCCATGCCGCCCGCCTGCAGGCTGACCTCGTGGCGCAGCCTCACCATCTCGTCGGTGATCACGGCCGGATCGTAGGGAAAGGTGCGCAGCAGCTCCGCCATGTTCTCCAGCGATGGCTGGTAGTACCAGGACCTCGCCGACGAGGCGCGCTGCTCGAACTCTCCGGCCGGCGTGCCCATGAGCACCATCCGGCGGACGCGGTGCCCATTGCGCAGCGCCACGGCCAATGCCAGCGCGCCGCCGAACGAATTGCCCACCAGATCGGCCTGCTGCACGTTCATGGCATCCATGAATCCCAGCAGGTGCTGTACCCACACCTTGATGTTGTACCGCGCACCCGGCTGCCGCTCGGTGAAGCCGAAGCCGACGATGTCCGGGACCAGCACCCGGTGCCGGCGCGCGAACGCGGGCATGACGCCATGCCAGTTTTCCCAGCCGCTGACCCCTGCCCCCGAACCGTGCAGGAAAATGACCGGCGGCCCGTCGCCCGCCTCGTGATAGTTCGTGCGCAATCCGTTGGCCTCGACGGTCTTGCCCACGGCCGGATGTCTCGCGGAAATGTCCATGCCCGTTTCCTCAAATCGAGCGGGCGGCCACGCCGCCGTCGCTCATGAATATTTCGCCGGTGACCGCGCGCGCGTTGTCGCGGCTGGCCAGCAGCACATAAAGGCCGGCGTGGTCGCGCGGCCGCTGAGCGAACGCCAGCGGCACCGCCGCCGATACACGTTCATCAAAGGCGCGCGGATCGGCATCGATCTGGCGGCCACCATGTCCCAGCGTCTGCGTGCCCCGCAGTCCCGTCAGCGTGCCGCCCGGCCCGACGCCGTTCACTCTCACCCTGGGTGCCAGCTCCAGGGCCAACTGACGCACCAGGCCGACCACGGCGTGCTTGCCCATGGTGTAGAGCACGCCTCCGCCCCCCGCATGGAAGCTGGCCACCGAGGCGGTAAAGATCATGCAGCCACCGGCTGCCTCCAGCGCCTCGCGCGCGGCCATGGCCGCGTACAGATAGCCGCGCAAGTTGACCGCGAACAACTCGTCCATCGTCGCCGCCAGGGCCGAGGCGGTATAGCCTCTCAAGGGCCGGCGAAAATCGAACAGCCCCGCGTTGCCCACCAGCACGTCCAGGCCGCCGTAGCTTGCCAGCGCGCGTTCGACCGCCTGTTCGTGGACCGCATGGTCGCGTACGTCGCCGATCACCGGTTCGACGCGACTCCCGTGCTCCCGGGCCAACTCGTCCAGGCCAGCCCGGTCGGCATCCACGCATACCACGCCCAGCGCGCCTTCTTCCAGGTAGCGTTCGGCCACCGCGCGGCCGATGCCGCTGGCCGCTCCGGTAATGACCGCGACCTGCCCCGCCAGCCAGCCGGACGAGGAAGAAGCGCCGCGTTCGAGAGCCCGTGTATTCATAGGAATACGTTCAGGTTCTTGGCCAGCAGGACGGTCTGCGTGATGACGATCTCGCGCGACGCCAGGCGCAGGCCGCCGTCCTCCACGCGCCGCAGCACGTCGTTGCGGCGGCCGGACAACCAGTACTCTTCCGCCTCGCCCCTGCCCCGGCAATTGACGAAGGCGGAGTACACCCGGTATTGGCCGGGCGCATCGGTCAGTTCGACCTCGATATTCGAGATGATGTGGCAGGAGCGGGTCGGCGGATCCTCGGCCCATGCCGTCGGATCGAGAAAGCGGGTCACCCGCCGCCGCATGTTCAGCAGGTCGTCATCGAAGAATGCCATGCGCCGGGGATCGAGCCTGGGCTTCTTGTCCCGCCGGTGACGCGACTGGATACCGGGCATCCAATAATGGACATCCTCGGTCATCAGTCCCAGCCACTCCTGGTAGCGTTCGTCGTCCAGCAGGCGGGCCTCGCGATACAGGAACTGCTCCACTTCGAACACCAGGTCCCGCGGCGGCAGCATCGGCGGCGGCGGCGCGACCGGCTTGCGCAGGGTGGGGGTCTCGCCTAGGTTCACGGGCATGTGCTCAGCTCCTGGATACGTGCGCGCGCTCGTCGCACATCAGCTTCAGCCACTGGCGGTAGAAGGCGCGCTGGTTCGAATCGTTGTACTTGCGCAGATGCACCGCCCCCTTCAGCTCGGGATGCTGGATGCCGCTGTCCAGGCCCAGCGCGTAGTGCAGCTTCTGGCGCCGGGTCACCACGCCATCGTTGGTCTGCGTCGAGTTCTCCCAGTTGTCGCCATCGTCCATCTCCAAGGTGCCCGACGGCGAGAAAGTCCTCATGACCCCCTTCATGTACAGGCTCTTGAGGCTTTCAGGCGCGGACTTGTTGACCAGCACCCAGGTATGCAGTTCTATTCCCTTCGGCCCCTTGGGATGCCAGGTGCGGAAAGTGCTCTGGCCGGGCAGGAAGGACATATGGGGAAACAGGTTGGCCGAACTGATGGACCCCACCATGCGCGATCGCAGCTTGCCCAGGCGGGCGGCTACTTGCTCCTCGCGCTCGCGCAGGTAGTCGACGATGTCCTGTTCGCCCAGCACCATCGCGTTGCCGACCATGTCGAGGCCGAATTGCCAGCCATGTCCGTTGACGTTGATCTGGTAGCTGTTCTCCTGGTTCGACTTGCCCACGCCCATCCCCAGCATCGCCATCGCGCCCGAGTTGTGCGTCCAGGCGGCGTGGTACGAATCGCCGGCGAAGTTCTCCGCCGGGAACTTCCAGTTACATGCCATGCGCGACTTGATGCTGCCTTCCAGAAATTCCGTACCGTCCTCATCGTTGTCCAGCAGCACGTCCAGGTACCAGCGATAGTCGCCCAGGTAATCCTCCAGGCCGGACGCTTCCTCGTCGAAGGTCGCGAACACCAGTCCCTTGTAGGATGCGACCCGGGCCCGGTGCAGGCCGAGATCGCCCGGATCGAAGCCAGGGCAGGTCTGCCGATAGACGTCCTCCTGGGGCAGCGCCACCAGCGCGCCGTCCAGCCCGAAAGTCCAGCCGTGATAGTTGCAGGTGAAGCGCCGGCGATTGCCGACCTCGGCCAGGCTGATGCGGTTGCCGCGGTGCGTGCAGGAGTTCAGGAAGACGTTGATCGCGCCATTGCCGTCCCGGGCCACGATCACCCCGTCCTCGCCCATGTAGGTGGTCAGGAAGTCGCCGGGCTCCGCGACCTGGCTCTCGTGCGCCACGAACAGCCAGCAGCGGGCAAAGATGCGTTCGAGCTCCAGCCGGTAGACGGCCTCGTCCCAATACACGCGGCGGTCGATCGCGCCACGTTCCAGATCCACCAGCGCGCGGAGCTCGTCCGGACCGGGTTGAATAACGTCAGTCGTCATGCTGGCTCCAGGACTTCGGCGAACCCCAGGCCGGTCACCCATTCTTCGCCGTGCTCATAGCACAGCACTCGTCCGGTCCGGCCCGGCAGCGCGCCCATCATGCAAAGAAAATTCCTTATCTCGAAAGCGCCGTTGCCGCCCTGCTCCAGGATCTCGGCATCGCTCATCTCCAGCAGGCCATGGGAATCGCCCCGCGCCACGCAATCGAGCACGCGATGGTCGAAGGCCTCGTTCACCCGTCCCATCTGCGGCATGCCGACCCAATGGCTGATGCCACCGGAACCGATCACCACGACGCGGTCGTCGGTGTCCCAGGCCTCGACCGCCGCGCGCAGGGCGCCGCCCAGTTGGTGGGCCCGCCGCAGCGATATCACCGGCTCCACGCCGCTGGCCAGGTAGACCGGTATCACGCCGCGCACCGAGGGATTGACGAGCGCGCACACGCGCGCGGGCAGGCCGATCGAATGGTCCACGCGCAGCACCTTGGCCACGGCCCAGTCGTATCCATGGTCCCGGCCATGGCGCGCGATGTGCCCGGCAAGCGGCGCATGGTTGGGAATCGCGCCCTGGTCGATGCCGGCGAACTTCTCATAAGGTCCGCTGACCTCGCCTATCCCGATCAGATAGCTCGGCAGGCATCCCGGCCCGAACAGCACGTAGTGGTCGGCGCCGACCACGACCACCGCGGTGGCTTCCAGTTCGCCTATGCGGCGCGCGATCTCGCCATAGGCCGCCATGACCCGGTGCTGGCCTTCCGTCCAGCGCTCCCTGGGCATGTAGAAGATGCCGGGTTCATGCGGCATGACGAAGCCGCCTACGATGCTTGCCATGCCCCCTCCTCCCGCGCTTCGCGCAGCCTCGCCAGATAGGAGGCCCTCGTCCGCGACGGCGCGTTCATCATCCAATAGCCATAGGTCAGCAATGGGCTGACGCCCTCGCGCTGCAATTGCGCCACGTCGAATTCCACGACCATCCTGGCCTGGGCGGGTTCCAGGCGGTAGCGTGCAAGAAACCCCGCGGCATCAGCCGCGAAAGCCTCACGCGCATCGCGGCGCGTTCCCAGGTCGTACAACACCTGCTCCAGCATGTATCCGCTCATGGCCTACTCCGCTTCCACGCCGGCCGCCCGCACGATGACGCCCCAGCGCTCGTTGTCGCGGCGAATGTAATCGGCGAAACCGGCCGGCGACATCTCGCGCGTGACCGCGCCTTCCTGCGCCAGCCTGTCGCGCATGCTCTGTTCCTTCATCGCCTTCGCCAGCGCCGCCCCCAACGTGGCGATGATGTCGGACGACGTTCCCTTGGGCGCCGACAGCCCGAACCAGGACGTGGCGACCACCTGGGGCAGTCCCTGCTCGGCGAATGAGGGGATGGCGGGCGCCGACGGCGACCGCTGTTCCGACGTCACGCCATAGGCGCGCAGTCGTCCGGCGCTGACATGGGGAAGCGTGCCCGGCATGCTGCCGAAGTACAGGTTCACCTGGCCCCCCACCACGTCCTGGATGGCCGGAGCTTCCCCACGGTACGGCACGTCGCGGTACTTGGCGCCGATGGCGTTGAAGAACATGGCGGCCGTCAAATGCGAGAAGCCGCCCTTGCCGGTAGTCGCGATGGCCGTGCCGGCGGTATCGGCCTTCAGTCTGGAGACCAGTTCGGGCAGGTTGCGTGCGGGATACGACACGGGAGAAACCAGCAGGATGGGCGCTTCGCCGATGAACCCGATCGGAATGAACTCGTCCAGGCGATAGGGGAGCTTCTTGTAGATGTGGGGATTGACCGCGAACGACGTGGCCGTCGCGAGCAGGATGGTGTAACCATCGTTGGGAGCCCTGGCAGCGGCGTCCACGCCCACGATGGTGGCCGCGCCCGCCCGGTTGTCGACGAATACCTCCTGCCCCAATGCCTCGGCCATGACCTTGGCCACCAGGCGCGCCAGCACGTCGGTGGTGCCGCCCGCCGGATACGGCACGATCAGCCGTATGGGGCGTTCCGGATACTTCGCCCAGCAGGGGAATCCCGCCAAGGCGGCCGACAGGGCCGCCGCGACCGCAATAGTTCGCATCGTCGTCTCCTCGGTGCGTGCTCGTTCAGATGGCCGCCGCCCGCCCGGCCCAATAGGGATCGCGCAACTTGCGCTTCATCAGCTTGCCGGAGTCGTCCCGGGGAAGCTCATCGACGAAGACGAACTCCCGGGGAACCTTGAAATTCGCCAGCTTGCTCTTCAGGAAGCCGCGCAGCGCGTCTTCCGACAGGGCCAGGCCGTCGGACGGCAGCACGAAGGCCACCAGCCTTTCCCCGTACTCGGCATCGGGCACGCCGATCACCGCGCTGTCGGCCACGCCCTCGTGCTCGGCCAGCGCGCATTCGATCTCGGCGGGATAGATGTTCACGCCACCGGAAATGACCATGTCCTTCTTCCGATCGACCAGGAACAGGTAGCCGTCTTCGTCCAGATAGCCGACGTCGCCGTTGGTAACCAGCCCGTCCCGGTCGACCTGGACCCGCTGCGCGTCGGCGTTCAGGTAGGTGAAGTTGGGCACCCCTTGCAGTCCCACGTAGATCTCGCCGATCTGCCCGGCGCCAAGGCGCTCGCCATTCTCGCCATAGACACGCAGCTCCCGTCCCGGCCAGGCCCGGCCGAGGGTTCCTGGCCGGGCCAGCCACTCCTCGGACGAACTGCGGCTGGCCATGCCGGTTTCCGTCGCCCCGTAGTACTCGTGGATGACCGGCCCCCACCAATCGATCATGGCCTGCTTGATCTCGCGGGCACAGGGCGCCGCGCCGTGGATGACGAACTCCAGCGAACTCAGGTCATGGCGTGCCCTGACCGCCTCGGGCAGGCGAAGCAGCCGCACGAACATGGTGGGAACCAGATGCAGGTGGGTGATGCGCTCGCGCTCGATCAACGCCAGCAATTCCTCGGCATCGAATCTCGGCATCAATGCGATGCTGCCTCCCGAATTCAGGACCGACCGGGTATAGGTGTTGGGCGCGCTGTGATACATGGGGCCGGCCATGACGGTACGCACGCCGGGGCGCAGGTCGAACCATTGCTGCGACAGCGCCGCGAAGCGGCGGGCCGCGTCCGGCTCGAGCGCCGCGCGCCGCACCCCCTTGGGCCGCCCCGTGGTTCCGCTGGTATAGATGATGCTGCCGCGAGTGCCCGCCGCGGAGCGATCCTCCAGCTCGCCATGGGCCGCGATCACTTGCTCCAGGCTCTCCACCCCGGAAGGCACGGCACAGCATCCGGCATCCAACCCGTAGGCCCGCTGGATCTCGGGCGGCGTGGGACTGGCGATGACCCGCACGCCGCGTGGTATCGCCCCGCCCATCCCCACCAGCAGATCCGCATGAGCCAGCAGTACCGGCGCCGCCGCATCGGCAAGGATGAATGCCGATTCATCCGCTTTCTGGTGCCAGTTGATGGGCACCGCATAGGCCCCGAGCAGGCTGGCGGCGATCATGGCCTCAAGGAAGCAGAGGTCGTTGCGCATCAGTATCGCGAGCGCGTCGCCTTCCCTGACACCTCCCTCGCGCAGGCCCTGAGCCAGACGCGCGCCGCGGGACCAGAGCGAGCGCAGCGCAACGCTGCGTTCGCCGATCGACGCGTGACCGGATGCTGGGCCAAAAGAGTGATCGGAGCTCGTCATTGCTTCTTGCCTTGAACTGGATTCCGTTCCATACTGGTCGGTATGGAAGCTACTCTATTGAACGCCCCCATGACCGTCAACCCTGGGAGAAACCCTTGAACACGCCTCGTCCGCGATCGCACCGCGTTGCTCATCCATGGCGCCTGCGCATCCCCGCGATGGGCTCACCCATGTTCATCGTCTCGTCGAAGGAACTGGTGGCGGAGCAATGCAAGGCGGGCATCATCGGAGCCTTCCCATCCTTGAACGCGCGCCCGGAAAGCGAGCTGTCGCTCTGGCTCTCCCATGTGCAGGCGCAGATAGATGAATGGAACCGCGGCTCGCCGCCATGGCCCGCCGCCCCCTACGCGGTCAATCTCATCGTCCATCCGAGCAATCCACGCCTGGCCCACGACCTGGAGATCGTCTGCGAACACGAATCGCCCATCGTCATCACCAGCCTGAATCCCCCCGGTGAAGTGGTCGACCGCGTACACGCCTACGGTGGCATCGTGCTGCACGACGTCTCGACGCTGCGCCATGCGCGCAAGGCCGTCGATGCCGGCGTCGATGGCCTCGTCCTCGTTTGCGCGGGCGCAGGCGGACACACCGGCAGCATCAACCCGATGGCGTTCACCGCCGAAGCGAGGCGTTTCTTCGATGGACTCATCGTGCTGTCGGGGTGCATCGCCGAAGGCCGCCAGGTGCTGGCCGCACAGGCAATGGGGGCCGACCTGGCCTACATCGGCACGCGCTTCATCGCCTCGCACGAGGCCAACGCCCAGGCGTCTTACAAGAACATGGTGGTAGATGCGACGGCGGCCGACATCGTCTGCAGCGATGCGGTCACGGGGCTGCCCGCCAACTACCTCGTCCGCAGTTTCGAGGCGGCGGGAGTCGACATCGGCACGCTGGCGTCCCGCGAACGCCGCAGTTTTTCATTCGGCAAGCGGGCGGACAGCGGCGAGGCCAAGGCATGGCGCGACGTCTGGAGCGCCGGCCAGGGCGTGGGCGCAGTCACCGGCATCGCCTCCACCGCCGCCATCGTCGATGGACTGGCGGCCGAATATGCCCAGGCCCTGGCGGATCTCGAACGCTTGGCCGGGCGGGCTACTTGACGGGCGAAGGAAAGAAAATGGTGTCGAGCGCGGCCTGCCGCATCGCCAGTTTCTGCTGCTCGGGGTAGGCGAAGATCAGGCGCAGGCCCGTCGAAAAACTATAGTGCAGGCAGGCCAGCAGCTCCGGATCGACCTTGGCGCCCATCTCGGCATATAAGCTGGTCAGGTAGGTCAGCCGCTGCTGGTCGACGTCGGCCACGGCGCTGCGCACGGCGGGATTCGTCCGGGCCCAGTTGCGCACGGCCAGTTCGATGGCACCGCCGAATTCGTCGATGGGCGAGTTGGTGCCGATGAAGGCGATCAGGCGGATTTTTTCCTGCGGGGACGTAGACGCGCTTTCGACGATCTCGATCACGCGCAGCGTGGCGTGCTGCTTCCACTCCTCGATCAGCGCGAGCAGCAGGTCGTCGCGCGATTCGAAATGCCAATAAAAGCTGCCCTTGGTCACTCCCAGGTCCGTGGCCAGGCGCGGGATCAACACGGCGTCCACCCCGGATTGCGCCAGCACACGCAGGCCTGCGCGCACCCAATCGGCCCGCTGCAGGTCGGTCTTGACGCCTCGCGCCGAGGCCGCCCGACGGCCCGGCTTCGGGGCCGCCGCCCTCTCCGGCTCGGCCCGCGGCTTGCGCTTCGTTCCAGTTTCGTTCTTCATATGCAATGAGCCATCCTGATCTTCCCCCGCAAGCGCGACAGGCCGGCTTGCGGGGTATCGGCTCCTATTTTGCAGCATGCCCGCCAGTCTGGGCAGGATTCCCGTCTATTGCCCCTTCAACCCCAGCTTCCTGATCAACGGCGCCCAGCGCTTGAGCTCGTCGTCCATGTAGCGGCGGAACGCCTGCGGCGTTGTGGCGGCCGGCTCCATGTATTGCGTCTCGAGCTTCTTGCGGACTTCCGGGTCCTTCAACGCGGTAATCAGCGCATCCGACAGCTTCTTCTGGATGTCGGCCGGCACCTTGGACGAAATCACGAAGCCTATCCAGGCCGAACCCTCGATGCCGGGCACGCCGGCCTCGCCCAGGGTCGGGATGTCGGGCAGCAGCGCCGAACGCTTGGACGAAGTCACGGCCAGGGCCTTGAGCCGGCCGTCCTTCACCATGGGCATGACGGCGATGGGCGGCAGTGCCGCGAACTGGGTGTCGCCGGACAGCAGCGAGGTCAGCGCGGCGGGGGACGACGGATACGGTGCGTGCACGGCCTTGGCGCCGATCTGCTGCAGCATCAGCTCCACTGACAGGTGCGATACCGTGCCGGCGCCGGTGGACGGAAAGTTGTACTTGTCCGGATTCTTCTTGAGCGTGTCCAGCAATTGCGCCACGTTGGCGATGCCCGACGCGGTCGGCACCACGAGCACGTTGGGCTGGTGCACCGCCAGCGTCAGCGGTGCAACGTCCTTGGCGGGATCGTAGGGCAGCGAGTCGAACAGCACCGTGTTGTTGACCAGCGGGCCGGTAATCGACACGCCGAAGGTGTAGCCGTCCGGCGGCGCCTTGGCAATGGCATTGGTACCGATGTTGCCGCTGGCGCCAGGACGGTTCTCGACCACCACGGTCTGGCCCAGCAGCCCCCCCAGGCGGTCGCTCACCACGCGCGCGACCTGGTCGGGGCTGGAACCGGGCCCGAACGGCACGATAAGTTTCAGCGGATGGGCCGGCCAGGCCTGCGCCTGGGCCGCGAGCGGCAGCGCGCAGGCCACCAGCGCGGCCATCACTCCTCGCGCCGCGGCGCGTTTCCATTCCTTATGCATGTCCGTCCTCCGTGCTGGTCATTCTGTCGTGATACTTCTGTTCGACGGCGATGAACGCGGCCACCAGCGCGCGGTAGCCGGCATCCACCACGTCCTCCAGGCCTTCGAACCCCCGATTGTGGCGGGTGGCCAGCGCGCGCACCTTGGCGAACACCTCGGCCTGACGCGCCGGGGCGCTGACCTGGAAGGCGTCCTTCTTGAAGCGCGCGGCGTCCTTCACGTACATGGCGCGCTGCGCCAGCAGCGCCACGATCTGGTCGTCGAGCCGGTCGATGCTGGCGCGGACCTCGGCCAGCGTCGCGCACAGCGGCCGGTACGCCGGATCGGTGTAGGCCCGTAGCGGGCGGCCCGCCTGGTCAGGCTCCTGCATGCATGTCTCCTTGTCGCGAATTTCTACGCCAGTTGCAGCCAGATGCGTCCGCCCTCGACCTTGAGGGGGTAGGTCTTGATGTCTTCGGTCAACGGCGCGCACATCGCCTTGCCGCTGCGCACGTCGAAGCGGCCCTGGTGCAGCGGGCATTCGATCTCCGCGCCTTCCAGGAAGCCATCGCACAGGCGCGCGTGGCCGTGCGTACAGATGTTGTCGGTAGCGTAGAACTCTCCTTCCACACTGTACAGCGCCAGGTCCTTGCCCGCCGCCTGCACGCCGATCACGTCGTCTTCCGGCACGTCATCCGTCGCCGCCACATCGGTCCAGTCAGCCATGGTCACCTCAAATCGGATAGATCAGGGAATTGGGAATCATCTCGGTATCGAACACGCACACGCGCGACGCGAACTTCAGCCCCTCGGGGGTGCGCCGGATGCGGTCGATGTAGCGGCCCACGTTGAAGACCGTGGACTCGCCGGTCAGCTTGGTGCGGAACACGGCGTAGTTGGCCTCCACGTGCAACTCGCCATCCTCGTCCTTCAGGATGCGGGGCAGGCCGCACAGGTGCCGCTGGTAATAGGGATCGTGGAACAGGGTCTCGCTGATGCCGTACACGCGGTCCTTGAGCATGCCCTTGCTGATCAGGTAGAGCGTGGCCAGCGGCAGCCCGCGATCGAAGTTCTCGCGCGGCTGGATCTTGTACTCGCATTCGTCCAGGAAGAAGTCGGGCCACGCCTCCCATTGGCGGCTATCCACGACCGCCGCGTAGTCGGCATGCAGGCGGGCCACTTCCAGATAGGTCTGCACATCGTTCATGTTCGTTTCTCCAGGCCCTCAGACGTCCATCACTTTTCGCCAGTACTCGTACATGCCGCGGATCAGCGTCTCGGTCACCATGTGGTCCGTGTTCTCGACCGCTGTCCCGCCCAGTTCCGCCAGGGCGCGGTGGTAGGGCTTCTGCTCGAAACCGCTTTGCGAAAACTCGATGACCTCGCCGTCGTCGGCCGAGACGAATCCCGCCGGGCCGAACAGGTTGGCCTGGACCAGGCGGCGCTGGATCATCTCCGGCGTATCGTCCTCGAAGGCGAAATGCGTCCAGACGAAATCGAACGAACCATGGCCGTTCGGCTGGATGTGCCGCGTGGACACGCTGTTGACCTGTTGCTGGAAGATCACGCTGGGAAAGATCGTCATCATCACGGCGGTGGGTTCGCCCCACCACGGCTCGTGCACGATGTCGAGCAGGCGCTTGTCGTTGATCTCCATCGTTTCCTTGAAGCTGGTCACGCCGGCGGTAACCTCGGACTTCACGCCCGCCGAGCCGCGCGTGGAGATCATGGCGGCGTGGCGGAACCGCTCGTCCATCTTCAGCTCGGACTTGTTGTCCGCGCGCCAGAGGCCGTAGGTGATGAACCAGGTGTGCAGCAGGCCCGGATGGTACGGGTCCTTGATGTTCTCCTGCATCAGCTTCCAGTTGCCCGGGATGCGCTGGCGGTTGTAGCCCAGCAGCTTGAGCTTGCGGCCGTTGAACAGGCGGTCGAAATAGCCCAGGATGACCGGCCCCAGGAACTCCTCCAACGACGGCACGTCATGGTCGAACGAGGCGAACACGACGCCCCCGCGAGTGGCGACCTTGAGCTTGTTCAGGTTGTTGTCCGCGGTCTTGAAGTCGGCCGGCATGCCGCCGTTGACCTTGCCGCCCTGCTTGACGCCGCGCCGGAACGGCACGCCCTGCAGGTCGCCTTTCAGCGTGTAGTTCCACTGGTGATAGGGACAGACGAGTTCCTTGCGGTTGCCGCTGCGCTCGCGGCAGAACTGCATGCCCCGGTGCGCGCAGACGTTCTCGATCACATGGATGGTCTCGTCCTCGGCGCGGGTCATGATGACCGAGCGCTCACCCACCACGGTGCGCTTGAAGTCGCCCGGGTTGGGGATCTCGGCCTCCAGGCCGACGTAATTCCAATGGCCCGAATAGAAGAAGCGCTCCAGCTCCTTCTTGTAGAGCGACTCGTCGGTATAGGCCCAGAACGGGATGCGGCTGGAACCGCTGTCCTTCCATTCGAGTTCGCGCGGGAAAACGGTGGTTTCGCCCATGCTTGCCTCCTTGTCGTGATGGTTGGGATCGCGCGCGGGCGCGGTCAATCGCTGCTTGCGTAGAAAGCGTCGGCGTAGACGTGGTCGGCGGACAGGCCCTTGCGCGCCAGCACCAGGGCGGCGGCGTCGACCATGGGCGGCGCCCCGCACAGGTAGGCGCGCCAGCCCGCCAGGCCGGCCCAGTCGGCGTCGACCGCGTCCGTCACCAGGCCGCTGCGATGTCCCGGCAGTTCGGCCCCGGCCGCCACGACGATGTGCACGCGCAGATTGTCGTGCCGGGCCGCCAGCGCGTCGAGCCAGGATTTGCCGTAGACGTCCTGTTCGGAACGCACGCCGAAGTACAGGTGGATGTCGTTGCGCATGCCCGCCTCGAGCGCGCCGCGCACGATGGACAGCACGGGCGCCAGCCCGGTCCCGCCGGCCACGCACAGTATCGGACCGGTGTGCTTGCGGCGCAGGTAGGCCGTGCCCAGCGGGCCGCTGACGCGCACCTGGTCGCCCACCTTCAATCGGGTGTCGATGTAGCCCGAGACGCGCCCCTCGGGCACCACGCGCACGTGGAACTCCAGCTCGTTGCCGCTCAGGCAGGCCATCGAATACGGCCGGATGTGCTCGGGGGTGAATTGCAGCGTCGCGTACTGGCCGGGCGAGAACTCCAGCGTCTTGGCCGATTGCAGCACCACGCGGCGAATGTCGTGGGTGACGGCCTCGATGCTGGCCACCGAAGCCTTGAGCACCCTGGCCGGGTGCACCACCAGTTCGTCGACCTCGGGGATCTCGATGGTGCAGTTGTCCGTCAGCACGCTCATGCAGGCGAGCACGTAGCGGCCGTCATGCGGGTTGGTGAGCTTGGCCTCGCGGCCCGACTCCAGCACGCCGCCGTCCAGCACCTTGCATCGGCAGGTGCCGCAACGGCCGGCCATGCAGCTGTAGGACACCGGCACGTCGTTGCTGCGCAGCGTCTGCAGCAGGTTCGCGCCCGGCTCCACCGCCAGCGAGCGGCCCATGGGCTGAACGACCAATTCCATGTGTGTCTCGCGTCTTGGAGTAGTTGTATTCGTCGACGAAAGTATAGGAACGGGCGGATTATTTATATATAGAATATCGTGAATAGACTCAATCACCAGCGTGAATGGTGACGCCCATGGAACTGAAAGACATCGACCTGAACCTGCTGGTCGTCTTCAACCAGATGCTGATGGAACGCAAGGTATCCGGCGCGGCCCAGAAGCTCGGGTTGACGCAGCCGGCGGTCAGCAACGCGCTCAACCGGCTGCGCAAGCTGCTGGGCGATGACCTGTTCCTGCGTACCACCCGCGGCATGGAGCCCACGCCCTACGCGCGGCAGCTGGCCGAGCCGATCGCCTACGCGCTCGGCACCATCCAGGACACGCTGAATTTCCGCAGCAGCTTCGATCCGGCCAGCAGCAACCGCACCTTCACGGTGGGCATGACCGACATAGGCGAGATCTATTTCCTGCCCAGGCTGATGGAGGCCGCCGCCCGGATCGCGCCCGGCGTGTCGATCAACACGGTGCGCAACACCACGGTCAACCTCAGGGATGAAATGGAAGCCGGCCACGTGGACCTGGCCATCGGGCTGCTGCCACAGCTCAACGCCGGCTTCTTCCAGCGCCGGCTGTTCACGCAGAAGTACGTCTGCATGTTCCGGCGCGGCCACGAACTGGACGGCCGCAAGCTCACGCTGGATGCGTTCCGCAAGGCCGACCACGTGGTGGCGGTATCGGCCGGCACCGGGCATGGCATCGTCGACGAATTCATGAAGAAGAAAGGCGTGCAGCGCAAGGTGCGCCTGACCGTGCCGCACTTCGTGGCGATCGGCCACATCCTGCGATCGACCGACATGATCGCCACCGTGCCCGAGCGCTACGCGAACGAGTGCCTGGAGCCGTTCAACCTGACCGCGGTGAACCATCCGGTGGCGCTGCCCCGGATCGGCATCAATCTATTCTGGCACGCGAAGTTCCACCGCGAGCCGTCCAACCAGTGGCTGCGCGGCCTCATCTTCGACGAGTTTTCGGACCCGTGAGGCCGCGCGTGGCCCACGGCTATTTCCGGACCGTTTCCACCTTGCCGTGATGGTGATCGGAGGAAGCGACATCCTGCGGGGTCTCTTCATTCTTGTCCCCGCCGTTGAACATCATCAGGAGCTTGACCAGGATGTATATGACGGCCACCGTTGCCGCGATGATGCCGATAAAGACCAGAAATGTAGCCATGGCGAGTCCTCCTATTGAGAACTTCCAGTCTAGTGTCGGCCCCCCCGCCGTGGCCGCCTGGACGGTTACTATCCGGAAAGGGGCCATTTGGCGCTCACGCCCGTCATACGCGCGATTCGGGCGCCAAAGACCATTACGAAGTCGTAATGCAAGGCGCTCGCCGGCGCAGGAAGGGTTTGCTCGACCATGAAAGGCCACCCGCGACACGAGGACCCTGCCATGTCCGCCAAGCCGCCGCGCATCGCCGTCCTGGGCAGCTTCATGCAGGCCTGCTGCTGGAGCGTGGATCGGCTGCCCCGGCCGGGCGAAACGCTGCGGGCCCGCGGCTTCGTCGCCGAGGCGGCGGGCAAGGGGCTGGCCGTGGCGGTGGGATGCCACCGGCTGGGCGCCCGGGTCGACCTGTTGATGGCGATCGGCAACGACACCCCGGCCGATAGCCTGCTGTCATGGCTGCACGGCGAAGGACTGGACACCCGCCGGATCCTGCGCTGCGGCCAGCCCTCGGGCCACGGCGCGGGATTCATCGGCGCCGACGGCGACAACCAGATCGTCGTGCACCCCGGTGCCAACGAGGCACTGGGACCGGACCAGATCGCCGCGGCGGAAGAAGACATCGCGTCGGCCGCGCTGCTCTACGCCCAGCTCGAAGTCCCGCTCGACACGGTGCGCGCCGCGCTGGCGCGGGCGCGCGCGCACGGCGTTCTGGCCGTGCTCAATCCCTCGCCCTGGCAGGCGTTGCCGGACGACGTCCTGGCCTGCACCGACGTGCTGGTCGTCAACGCAGGCGAAGCGCAGGCCCTGCTGGAATGCGCCTTGCCGGCCGGCCGGGACCAGCGGCTGCGCGCGATCGCGTCCGCCCTGCCCTCGCTCTGGCGGCGCTGGCCGGGAAACTGGCTGGTGGTCACGCTGGGCGACCAGGGCAGCGCGGCGTGGAGCCGCGACGGCGCACACCACGTGGCCGCGCCCATTCCCACCCGCATAGTCAAGACCATAGGCGCGGGCGATGCCTTCAGCGCCGGCCTGTGCCGGGCGCTGGCCGGCGGACGAAGCATGGCGGCCGCGCTGGAGACGGCCGGCGCCTGCGCCGCGTGGTCGATCGCGCATCCCGGCATCCTGGCCTCGCTGCCGGACCGCGACGGGCTGCGCGCGATGCTCAGGACCGGAGCTTGAGCCGGTAGACGTAGGCGTCGCCGCGGAACGTGCCTTCCACGTATTCGACCAGGACGTCCTGGGCCGAATGGGATCGCCGCTTCAGCAGCAGGCAAGGCCCGGGCTGCGCGAAGCCGAAGACCTCGCCTTCTTCCGGCGAGCTGAACACGGCCTCGACCGACTGGTCGGCCCAGGCCAGTTCGATGCCGCAGTGTTCGCGCAGGTGGGCGTACGCCGACCCCTTGCCATCCCATTCCGCCAGCCCGGGCGCGACGGCCAGGTCGTACCACGCGACCTCGCGCGACATGGGCGCGTCGTCGGCCAGGCGCACCCGCACCAGCTTCAGGAACTCGGCATTCGAGGGCCGCCCGAAGATCGACGCCACCATGCGGTCCTGGACCACGGCGCGCGCCAGCACCCGGGTCGAGGGAACCAGCCCCAGCTCCCGCATTTCCTCGGTGAACCCCTTGAGCCGCTGCATGGCCGGCGACACGCGTGGAGCCGCCTTGACCACGGTGCCGCCGCGCCCCTGCGAACTGGCCACCGCCTGGGTATCCCGCAGGGCGTCATAGCAGCGCTTGATGGTCGTGCGGCTGAGGTTCAGCGCCTGGGCCAGCACGCGCTCGGACGGCAGCCCGTGGCCGGGACGCAGTTCGCCGCCGTCGATCAGCGCCTGGATCTGGCGCTGCAACTGGATGTAGTACGGCGTGGTGACGGTGTCGTGCAGGCGCAGCCGCGAAAGCAGCAACTCCAATACCGGATCGGCCGGGCCGGGAGCTTGCAGGGGCATGGGCAGGAAGGGCTCGAAGGGAAATATTGTGACGCGCCTTGCAATGGACATGAAAAAAGAATCCAATTACGGAAAACAAGATACCAAAAATAAATCCATAAGCACAGATCCGATTCATCAGGACGCGCCCATGCCTGTTTTTCGCCGTCCGCCGCGGCGCCCTTCCCGGTCCGTGGCGCCCGCCCTGCTGCGCCTGGCGGCGCTGGGGCTGGTGGCCGCTGCTTCCGCCGTCCACGGCCAATCGCTCCGGCTGGGCGTACTGCCGGTCGAAGGCCCGCTGGAAACGCGCAACGACTGGGCCCCTCTGGTCGCGGACCTGTCGCGGGCGCTCGGCCAGCCGGCCCGACTGCTCGCGCCGACCTCCTATGACGCCATGGCCGCGGCCCTGCGGCGGGGCGACATCGACCTGGCGGTGCTGTCAGGCCAGTTGGCCATCGACGCCGTCACCCGCTATGGCATGACGGTGATCGCCCGCGGCCTGCCCGCCGACTCCGACCGTCATCGCACCGTCCTCATCGCCCGCCGCGGCGCCGCGCCCGCCACGCTGGACCAGATGCTGGCCCTGTCGGCCAAGTGGCGCCTGGCGCGGGGCGAGGTGCGGTCCTTCTCGGGTTATCTGGTCCCGCAGCTTCAGTTGTTCCTGCCGCGCGGGTTGCGCATGGAAGCCTTCTTCGCGGCCGAGGTCCAGGGCAGCCACCAGACCAATGCGCTGGCGGTCGCCAACGGCGAAGCGGACGTGGGCCTGACCACCGGCTCCGACCTGGCGCGCTTCAAGGAACGTTTTCCGATGGAGTACGGCCGGCTGGCCGTGCTGTGGCGATCGGATCCGCTGCCCGCGCCGCTGGTCGTGGCCCGGCGCGCGCTGCCGGAATCCGTGCGGGCGCGCCTGGCCGCCCACCTGACTTCATTGGAACAGACTCGTCCGGGCCAGGAACAGTTGGCCCGGCACGATCTTGCCGGGTTCGAGCCCGCGGGCGACGCCGCGCTGCTGGACAATGCCGGCCTGGTGTACCGCTTCGACCGGCAAAGCGCGCTGCAGGGCAGCTGGACCGACGAGGCCGCGCGGCAGACGCGGCTGACGCGCATCGATCAGGAGTACGCCTCCCTGCGCGCGGCGCTGGACCGGCCGCCCCGGCGCAAGGCCCAGACGATGTCCGCCGCGGACACTTCGCACTAAGGCCCGCACTGCCCCCGGGCGCCGATTCCTATATAGTCTGTCGGCTTGTAGACCCGATCAGGACGCCGATGGACGAACGAGCGGCCAGGGACGTGGTGCTGGCCCACGCCCTGGAAACCACCGACGACGAACACCAGTTGCTGCGCGCCGAGGATCGCCGCGAGGCCAGCCTGAGCGCCCGCAACCTGTGCGGATTGCAAGGCGGCCGCGACGCCGGACGGGACCCGGCCGGCAGTTTCCTGCAAACCCGCGCGGCCCTGCTGCTGGATGGGCTGGAGCGGCGCGCGCCGGCGCTCAAGGCCATGCGCCATCCTCCTCGCCTGGCCGCCCTGGCCGGCTGGCTGCTTCCCTTGGCGGCCTTCCTGGCCGGCGCGCTGACCGAACGCATCGCCAACCCGCACCGCATGGACCTGTTGTCGCCACCGCTGCTGGCCGTGCTGGGCTGGAACCTGCTGATGTATGCGCTCCTGGCCGTCTCCGTCGCGGTGCCGCCCCTGCGGCGTCGGGGCGCGGCGCTGTTCGCGCGGCCCTGGCTGCCGCAAGGCTGGCGCCGGCGCCGGGGCTCGCCCGCGCTGGCCGCCGCCGGGGCGCGCTTCGCGCTCGACTGGCAGCGCCTGGCGGCGCCGCTGCACCTGGCGCGCGGCAAGCGCATCCTTCATCTTTGCGCCGCGCTGTTCGGTGCAGGCGTCGCCCTGTCGCTCTACGCACGTGGGCTGACCGTCGAATACCGCGTCGGCTGGGAAAGCACCTTCCTCGATGCCGGCCAGGTGCACGCCATCCTGGGCGTGCTGTTCGCGCCGGCGACCTGGCTGTTCCGCCTGCCGGGTTTCACGCCGGCGGAAATCGCCGCGCTGCGATTCGACGCCGCCGGCTTCGTGCCGGGCGGCGCCCGCTGGGTCCATCTGTACGCGGCGCTGCTGGCCATCGTGGTCGTGATTCCCCGCCTGGCGCTGGCGGCCGCGGCGCGCTGGAAGGAAACACGCCTGCGCGCGGACTTTCCGCTGGACATGGGCCAGCCCTACTACCGCAAGCTGCTGGGTTCGCTCAGCCCGGTGCCGCTGCGCCTGCGCGTCATTCCCTACAGCTTCGCCGTCGACGCGGCGCGCGACCAGGCCTTGCAGGCAGTGGCGCGCTCCATGCTGGGCGACACCGCCCAGGCCACGGTGATGCCCGGCTGGGACTATGGCGCCGACCCGCAGGACATGCCCACGCCGGACGCGGCGGACGAAAGCGCGACCGTCACTGCCGCGCTGGTGAACCTGTCGGCCACGCCCGAGGCCGAGAACCACGGCGCCTTCCTCGATCACCTGGCGCGCGCCCTGCCCGGCAAGATCGCGCTGGCCGTCGACCAGTCGGCCTATGCGGCGCGCCTCGACGGCCAGGCCGGCGCCGACCGCCGCCTGGAAGAACGCCGGCGCCTGTGGCAGGATTTCGGCACGCTGCACAAGGTGCCGGTCACCTTCGTCGATCTGCTCCATCCTCCCGATGCCTGACAAACCCGTCCGCATACAGCTCTGCCTGGTCTCCCACACCAACGCCGGCAAGACGACGCTGGCCCGCACCCTGCTGGGCGCGGACGTGGGAGAAGTCCGCGACGCGGCTCACGTCACGCAGGCTGCCGATGCGTATCGCCTGTTCACCACCGGCGACGGCGACGAACTGTACCTGTGGGACACGCCGGGTTTCGGCGACTCCGCGCGGCTGGCCAGGCGGCTGGAGATGGCGGGCAACCCCGTGGGATGGTTCCTGACCGAAGTCTGGGACCGGGTCAGCGACCGCGCTTTCTGGCTCAGCCAGCGCGCACTGCAGGCGGCGCGCGACAACGCCGACGTGGTGCTGTATCTGGTCAATGCCTCGGAAGATCCGCAGGATGCGGGCTATGTCGCGCCCGAGATGCAGATCCTGCAATGGCTGGGCAAGCCCGTGGTGGTGCTGCTCAACCAGATGGGGCCGCCTCGTCCCGCCCCGCGCGAGCAGGAAGACGTCGCGCGCTGGACCGACCATCTCCGGCCCTACGGCGTGGTGCGCGACGTCGTGCCGCTGGATGCATTCGCCCGCAGCTGGGTACACGAGCGGGTGCTGTTCGACGCCATCCGCGCCTGCCTGCCGGCAGCCGTCCAGCGCGGCTATGCCCGGCTGGCCTCGGCCTGGGACAAGCGCAATCTCGACCGTTTCCAGCAGTCCATGGATCTCATCGCGCGCCAGATCGTCGATGCCGCCCGCGACGCCGAAGCGGTGGGCGATGCCTCGGCGATCCGGTCGGCACTGGGCACCCTGGGCCTGGCCCGGTCCGCGCCGGAAAGCGCGCGGGACGCGGCCATGGCCGCCATCACCACGCGCCTGTCGCGCGCCGGCGCCCAGACCACGGCCCGCCTGCTGGCGCTTCACGGGCTCCAGGGCAGCGCGGCGGCGCCGCTGAACCAGCGCTTGCGCGAGAACTTCGCCTTCAGTGCGCCCGTCGATGTGAAGCAGGCGGGGCTGCTGGGCGCCATCGCGTCGGGCGCGGCCACCGGCGCGTCGGCCGACCTCCTGGCCGGCGGCTTGACCCTGGGCGGAGGCATGCTGGTAGGGGCCATAGTCGGCGCGGCCACGTTCGCCGGCGCGGCCTGGGGCATCAACAAGGCCAAGGGCACCGAACACGCGACCGCCCGCCTGACCGACGAATTCCTGCACGCGCTGGTGGCGGCGGACCTTCTGCGCTATCTCGCCATCATCCACTTCGGCCGCGGCCGGGGCGACTACGTCGAAGGCGAGGCGCCGGCCTTCTGGCGCGACGAGGTCATGGAAGTGGTGCAGGCGCGGACGGCGGCGTTGCAGCGCATATGGGCCCGGGCACGCCAGGACGACAGCCCCCGGGAGGCAGCCACGGAACTGGCCGCCCTGCTCGAAGACGCCTGCCTGCAGATCCTGCGCAAGCTCTATCCCGCCGCAATGGGCGCCGCCAACGGCCGGTAAGGGACCGCCTTCGCGGCCACACGGATCGCATCATGGAACAACCGCCGCTGTTCGACCTGCCGCCCCCGCTTCCGCCCGATCTGCCGGAAGGGCTGGTCTATGAACCGGATTTTCTCGAGCCGGCCGAAGCGGCGGAGCTCGAGGCGTTGATGGCCACCCTGCCCTTCGCCGCTGCCCGCTACAAGACCTATACCGCGCGCAGGCGGGTAGTGAGCTACGGCGGCAGCTTCGACTACGATGCCAACCGGCTGCAGCCGGCCACGGCGCTGATCGCCGAACTCCATGCGCTGCGCGACCGCGCGGCGCGATGGCTGGGCGTGCCGCCACAGGCCTTCGTCCATGCGCTGGCGGCGGAGTATCCGCCCGGCGCGCCGCTGGGCTGGCATCGCGACGTGCCGGACTTCCAGGACGTGGTCGGCATCTCGCTGGGCAGCGAGATCGTGATGCGATTCAGGCCCTACCCGCCCGACCATCCCAGGAAGGCCGACATCGTACGCCTGGCGCTGGCGCCCCGGTCCATCTACCTGATGCGCGGACCGGCGCGCTGGGCCTGGCAACACAGCATCGCGCCGGCCCGGGCCTTGCGCTGGTCCATCACCTTCCGCACGGCCTCGCCGCGCCACCGGAGCGGCGGCGCGTGAGCGCCGCTCATGCGTCGTCGATCACGACCAGCCTCAGGTTGCTCTTGCCTTCGCGCAGCTTCTTCGCCGCCTGGTAGGCCGGCGATGCGTACCAGGCCAAGGCCGCGTCCTTGTCGGGAAACTCGATCAGGAGCACGTTGTGGGCCGGCCCGCCTTCGAGCACGAAGGGCTCGGCTCCGCGCGCCAGGTAGCGCCCGCCATGCGCGGCCACCGCCTCCGCCACCATGCGGCCGTACTCGCCCATTTCAGTGGGCTTCAGAATCTTCACCTCGCCGATGACGTAGGCCGCCATGTCCACCCTCCGGTTCCCTGGATGATCGATTGCCGCTATGCCGCGCTCTTCTGCGGCATGATGCGCGCGACGTTGCGCGCCTTCAGCTCGCCGTAGACGAAAGGCCGGTCGCGCGGAAAGGACGTCGGCAGGTCCTCGGGCGCCACGTTCGCGGGATCGGGATTGCGGATCAAGGGCTGGATCCAGGCATCGAAACTCGGATACATGAAAAACGGGATGGAATAGCGCTCGTTGCCGGAACGGTTGATCACCCGATGGACCGCCGAGGTGAACACGCCGTCGGTCCAGACCTTCAGCACTTCCCCGACGTTGACCACCAGCGTTCCCCCGATGGGCGGCACCGCCACCCATTCGCCGTCCCGGTTGCGCACTTCGAGCCCGCCATTCGCGTCCTGGGCCAGGATGGTGAAGGCATTGGTATCGGTATGTCCGCGCGCCCCCAGGTGCTCGCCCGATTCGTCGGGGCGCTGCGGCGGATAGTGCAGCAGGCGCAGCGAATTCATGTCCTTGGCGAAGCTCGCCTTCAGCGCGCCGGCCGTCAGGCCCAGGCTCAGCTCGAACAGATCCAGAAGCCGATAGCCCAGGTCGTTGACCTTGTCGTAGTAAGCCATCATCCGCGGCTTCAGGTCCGGCATGGCGGACGGCCAGGGAATGCGGCCGTGCAAGGGCTTGCCGGCCAGCAGGTCGGGATCGTCGTCGGCCAGCGGCCGGCGGATCTGGAACGCTTCCTGGAGGTTCTCCTTGATGTTCGCGTCGTTGCCCTTGCTCATGCCGTGCAGGTAGCCCTGGGCATGGTCGTTGAGCTTGAGCGAGACCTCCATCTTGGCCTCCATGGGCAGGCTGTGGAAATCCACGGCGGTCTGGAAGATGTCGCGGATGTCCTGCTCGGCCAGGCCGTGGTTCCTGACGTAGAAGAACCCCACGGTGCCGGCGGCGGCGGCGATGGCCTCGGCCACTGCGGCACGGCCGGCATCATCGCGCCAGGCCGGCCCGAGGTCGACGATGGGCACTTCCGAAAAAACCAGTTTTCTTGCGGTGGGCAACATGTGCAGTCCTTGTTGAAAATTGCCGCTCAGGCCTCGGGCCGGATGTTCTCCCGGCGGGCCAGTTCGTTCCACTTGACGAATTCGCTGCGGTTCCAGGCGGCGAAGTCCGCGTGGCCGCGCACCGTCACCTCGAAACCCGCGGTCTGCAGCCTTTGGATGTTCTCGGACTGCCTGCCACCCTTGACGATGGCATCGGCCAGCTTGTCGATGTTGGCCTGGGGCGTGCCGACCGGCGCGTAGGCCCCCAGCCATCCCGTCGCGACGAAGTCCTCCATGCCCAGTTCCAGCAGGGTCGGCACGTCGGGCAGCGCCTGCGCGCGCCTGGCCCCCGTCACCGCGATCGCCCGCAGCGAACCGGCGCGCACCAGGGAGGCCACCGATGGCAGGTTGGCGAAGGACACCTGGATGTCCCCGTTCTTCAGGCCGGTGATGATTTCACCGCTGGAGCGGTACGGGATATGGACGAAATGCGTGCCCGCGCGCTGGTTGAACAGCACCGAGGTGAAATGGGCCAGCGTGCCTACGCCGTTGGAGCCGTAGTTGAGCTTGCCCACGCGCGTCTTGCCGTAGGCGATGAGCTCGGGCAGCGTGCGGGCCTCGACGTCCCGGCCCACCACCAGCACGTTCATCAGCTCGGCCAGTTGGGCCACGGGAACGAAGTTCTCCTGCGGATCGATGGGCAGGCGAGGATTCAGGATGGTCGGCAGGATCAGCCCGCCCAGACCGCCGGACAGCAGCAGGTGGCCATCGTGCGGCTGCTGGAGGATGTATTGCTGGGCCACCGTGCCTGTGCCGCCGCCCTTGTTCTCGACGATCACGGGCTTGGCGGGGAACTCCTTGGCCAGGATGTCCGCCAGCACCCGCCCCAGCAGGTCGGTGATGCCCCCGGGCGGATAAGGAACCACCACCTTCATCAGGCGGTTCGGAAACTCTTCCTGAGCCCATGCCCTGCCCGCGGCCCCCAGGCCCGCAGCCGCTCCCAGACGCAGTACATCTCGACGATTCATCGACTCACTCCCATGCAAGCAGACTTACTGCACAATGCCGGTGCCGCAACCACGAAACGCGGGACTAAGTTATCGGAGACGTCCGCCTGCCCACAAGCGACGTCTCATCATGAATTCATTAGCAGGATTAATGACATGCGTCGCAAGATCCCCTCGCCCGTCATGCTCCAGGCGTTCGAGCTGTCGGCACGCACGCTGAGCTTCACGCAGGCGGCGGACTCGCTGAATCTGACGCAGAGCGCCATCAGCCACCAGATCCAGGCGCTGGAGGACTTCCTCGGGGTCCGGCTGTTCGAACGCGTACGCAAGCGTCTGCAACTGACGTCCGCGGGCGAGATCCTGCTGCTGCGCCTGACGCCCGCGCTCGACGCGCTGGAATCGGCCATCATCGAAACCGTGTCGACCGAGCCCGCGGCCAGCGTGCTGCGGCTGGGCGTGGTGCCCGCGGTCGCCACGCAATGGCTGATCCCGCGCCTGCCCCGCTTCCAGCGCGAACATCCGCGCATCGCGCTCACCCTCGTCACGCGGCTGCCCTTCAACTTCCAGAACAACAGCCTGGACGCCGCCATCAACCTGGGCAACACCCGCTGGCCCGGCGCCCGCTCGGACTGGCTGATGGACGAACACATGGTCGTGGTCTGTACGCCGGAGATGGCCGCGACCACGCTGCGCACGCCGGACGACCTGCCGCGCGTGCCCACGCTGCAGATGACGTTCCGGCCGCATGCCTGGCACGACTGGCTGGCCGCCAGCGGCCTGCCCGCCGAAGGCACCACCGGAGGAATGAAATTCGAGTCGTTCTCGCTGGTGCTGCGGGCAGCCATGGCGGGCCTGGGCGCCGCGGTGGTGCCCCGCCTGCTGGTGGAAGACGAGCTGGAAAATGGCCGGCTGGTATCGCCCTTCGGGCCGGTGGTGCGCTCGCCGACTTCGTACTATCTGGTCTACCCGCCCGCCAATGTCACGCTGCCCGCCCTGCAGGCCTTTCGCGGCTGGCTGCTGCAACAGACGGGCGCGCCCGGGGGCTGAGCGTCCGCCGGCACGGCAGGCGCGTCACGTCGCCAATCCGGGAGACCCTTCGGCGGGAAGCGGATCCGCATCGGCAGCCACCGTCACGACGCGGTCCCTTCCCATCGCCTTGGCCGTGTAGAGCGCGGCGTCCGCCCGCGCCATCAGGCTGCTCAGTTCCTCGCCGGGGCGATACTGGTCGACCCCGACGCTGAACGTGACCTTGAGCTTGCTTCCCGGCAGCGCGCTCTCGGCCTGCGCGACCCGGGCGCGCAGCCGGTTCAGCAGCTTGACCGCGTCCCCCATGGACGTGTCCGGACAAAGAATGGCGAACTCCTCGCCGCCCAGCCGGCCGAAGGCATCGCCGGCGCGCAGGTTGCTGGCCACCACGCCGGTGAAATGGGCCAGCACCCGGTCTCCCGCCGCATGCCCATGGGTGTCGTTGATGTTCTTGAAGTGGTCGATGTCGACGATGGCGAACACCAGCGGCCGCCCGGAGCGCGATGCGGTGCGGGCGGCCGCGTCGGCCTGGGCCAGGAACGCGCGCCGCGCCAGGATGCCGGTCAGTTCATCCAGGTTCGCCAGGCGTTCGAGCCGGTGGGCCAGGCGATCATGAGTCAGCAGCACCATGCCGATCGACAGCCAGGGCAGCGCCAGCACGCCCAGCGCCAGGAAGGCGATGTTGACGGGCGTCGATTGCAACAGCTCCGCCTGCCTGACCCATCCCACGCCGTAGGCCAGCCCCCGGCCCACATGGCCGATCGCCCCCAGGCACGCGCCGATGCTGACGAACCAATAGGCGTAGTGCGGCCGGGACAGCGGGCGCGCCATGAACACGGTCACGGCGACCACGACGTAGGCATAGGTATAGAACGCCGACACCAGCGCGATGCGGGTGTTGATGTCCGGCACCACATAGGTCCAGTAGGCCATGGCGGCCAACAGCGCCCCCCAGCCCGCGTATTCCGCGCGACGCACGGGCTGCATCCCGACGAACTGCCGGCACCCTTGCAGGATGACCAGCATGGCCATGGCCAGCAACAGGTTGGAGACGAGGATGGTCAGCCAGCGCGGGCCGACGTTCTGGAGCAGGAACAGCGCCAGCGCCACCATGGCCATCACGCTGGCGTTGAACCAGCGCCGGACCCCGGGAATGGCGGTAGGCAGCAGCGACCCCAGCACCGCCGTGCTCATGATGGCGGAGAAAATCGTGACGAAGATGACGCTGATGGGGTCTAGCATGGCACGCTGCAGGAGTCCGCGCGGCGACCGGAGCCTGCGCGTGAGAGCCGCCCGATGATAAAGCATTTCGGGCGTGGGCCCTGGCGGGCGCGGCCTTGATCAGCCGCGCGCCGCCGCCCCCCGGTGGCGCGCCAGGTAGGCCCGGTCGTCCAGGCTGGAGAACAGCACCGCCAGGACGATGCCCGCCGCCGCGCCGACGATGGTGTCGAATACGCGCTCGAGCGCCATGTTGCCGGCCATGGCGGGCGCCGCCAGATGCGTCATCAGGAGAGCCATGGGTGTCACGGTGATCTGTCCAAGCGCATAGTTGTAGCCGATGATGATCTCGGTCACGAACTGAAAGACCGCGATCAGGCCCACCACGCCCCAGAACGAGGGCGACTGAGCCAGGATAGCGCCCACCAGGCAGGCGCCCGCCACGGTGCCGGCCATCCGTTGCAGTGCGCGGCTCATCGTGATGTGCAGATGCCCGCCCTGCATGACGGCGGTCGCGCCTATGGCGGCCCACGACGGATGCTGCCAGCCGGCCGCGTGCGCGACCAGCGCGGCCACGGCGGCGCCCACGGCGATGCGGCCGGCGGCGATCAGCCGGTGCCGCATGGGGCGGGGAGGATCGCTGGGGAATGCGCCCGTCGCGGGCTCTTCGTGCCTGAGACGGTCGGTCAACACGCATACGATCCAGGCCAGTGCGCCGCCCGCCGCCGTGGCGGCGGCGTGCGCGAACACCGCTTCCCAGGACCCGGCCCCGCCCAGCGCCGCGCCCGCCGCGAACACGATGATGACGGCGCCCGGGCTGCCCAGGCTCCAGCTCGACACCGCGACCGTGGACGCCCCCGCCACCAGCGCCAGGACCAGCACCATCATCGTGGGCGAGGCCCCGGCGTGGGCCGCCACCGACGTCACGAAGGTGGCCGCGACCAGCAGGAAGGCGCTCAGGAAGACCATGCGGCGGCGGCGGGCGCGCGAGGCATAGCGGCCGAACAGCGAGGCCAGCGCGCCCAACGCGCCAAAGCCCACCAGTTGCGGCCAGGGCGAATAGTGAAAGCACGCCAGCGCCGCGACCACGGCCAGGGTCGCCTGCAACCCCGCCACCACGGCGTTGCGCACGGACGGCGGCGCGGCCATGGCCAGGCTCTCTTCCAGCTGGGCCGGGGTCAGCAGGTACCGCGCCGCGGTGGCGCGCGTCGTCCCGCGCGGCCGGGCAGGCGCAGGCGGACGGCGATCGTCTTCGTCAATCATGGGCATCCTGAAAAAAACCGCGCGCCGTGCCGGGTTTGCCGGAACAACGCGTGCGCGCCGGAACGGCGGATACCGTACCGGCGGAGGCGATGGGGAACCGCGGAAAGGACGGCTCCGCCTGCGCGGCGGAGCGTTCAGCGCGTCGGGGCCTGCGGCCAGGCGCAGGCGCGATAAACGACTATTCTACCTCAAACCTAGGGTTTACCCTAGATATCAATCCATCTTGATGTTCGCCGCATGCACCACCGTCTTCCAGCGATCGATCTCCTTGCGCTGGAACGTCTTGAACGCGTCGGGCGCCATGCCGCTGGGATTGGCGCCCTGCGCGACCAGGCGCTTGCGCACGTCGGGTTGTTCCAGAATGGCGGCGACTTCGCGCTGCAGGCGGCTGGCGATGTCCGGCGACGTGCCCGCAGGGGCGAACAAGCCATACCAGGCATTGGCCTGGTAATCGGGCACGCCCGATTCGGCCAGCGTGGGCACCGACGGCAGCACCGGGCTGCGCTCGCGGTCGCCCACCGCCAGGGCGCGCAGCGAACCGTTCTGGATGTAGGACAGCACCAGCGGCAGGTCGGCGAACATGACCGGGACCCGGCCGCTGATCAGGTCGGGAATCGACCCCGCGCTGCCTTTGTAGGGCACGTGCACCATGTCGACCTTGGCAAGATACTTGAACAGTTCGCCAGCCAGGTGCCGGGAAGCGCCCACGCCGCCGGACGCATAGCTGACCTTGCCCGGCCGCTCCTTCAGGTAGGCGATGAGTTCCTTGACGTCGCGCGCGGGTACCGAGGGGTGCACGACCAGCACCAGCGACACCGCGGCGACCAGGGTGATCGGCGTGAAGTCCTTCACGGTGTCGTATGGCATGGAGCCATAGATCAGGCTGTTGGTCGCATGGGTGCCGATGGATCCGATGACCAGCGAGTAGCCGTCCGGCGCGGCCTTGGCGACGAGGTCGGCGCCGATGTTGCCGCCCGCGCCGGCCCGGTTCTCGACCACCACGGGCTGGCCCAGGCGCGTGGCCAGCCCGTCGGCCACGGTACGCGCCAGCATGTCGCTGGACGCGCCGGCGGCGAACGGCACGATCATCTTCAGCGGCCGGTCCGGATAGGCCCCCGCCCAGGCCGCGAAAACCGCGCAGCCCAGCGACAGGGCCAGGGAAAACTTGGCAAGATAACGATGCATGGTTGGTCTCCTTCCTCGTTGTCGGCAAGACGCCCGGCACCCCATCGCTTGTTCCCGGAGGGTGGCGCCGGACGGTGCGGCGCTCAATACACGCCGTCGATCACGCCCCCTTGCGCCCGCAGCCGGGCCTGCAGCTCTTTCACCGGCAGGGCGCGTACGTCGGCATCGCCGCGCTCGGCGCACATCGCCGCCGCGGTGCCCACGGCCTGCCCCATGGCCATGCAGGGGCCCATGGTACGCGCCGTGCCCATGCCCTCGCGCGTGGCCGACAGGCAGCGGCCCGCGACCATGACGTTCTTCAGCCCCTTGGGCAACAGGCAGCCGAACGGGATGTCATACGAACCGCCATTGGCGATGGGAATGCGTATCTGGGTCGTGCCGGACTGGTGGATGTCGACGTGCTGCGCACCCTTGGCGACGGCCGAGTCCGGCTGCTTGCGGCCCGACACCACGTCTTCCTTGGTCAGCAGGTAGTCGCCCATGATGCGGCGCGTCTCGCGCACGCCCACGCGCGGGGCCAGTCCGGCGAACACCGAGTGCTCGAAGCCGGGCAGGTGGGCCTTGACGAATTCATAGGTCTGCCAGACCTGCTCCATCAGCGTGCCCACCGTGGCGCTGACCGCCGCCGTGTCGGTCCCGTCGATGTTGCCCCCCACCCGGGTGGCGTTGACGCAGACTTCCTTGCGGGCTGCGGAGGTCGGCTGGATCATGATCAGCGCGGTGGGCGCCAGGTCGCCCCGGCGGATCGCATCGCCCAGGAAAGGGCCTTCGCTCTTGAAGAACACCGAGGGTTGGCCCTGCTCGACCAGCAGGTCCAGCAACTGCTCGTCGGTCTTGTCCCCGCGGATGTAGTCGCTTTCGCCCACCGCCATCGACGCGGGGTTCTCGCGCGCGAAGCGCAGCAGCGTCGCGCTGTCCACGTTGCCCACGCGGAACATGAGCGACACCGGCTGCAGGTCGCCGCTGTCGTCGCTCATCTCGAACGGCGCGCCGGCGCGGGCCGCCAGGTCGCCATCGCCCGAGCAGTCCAGGAAATGATCCGCCGTCACCAGCGTGCGGCCGCTCTTGTTGACCACCACCAGGCCGGTGACCACGCCATCCCGGACCACGACGTCCTCGGCGAACGAATTGACCCAGGCGGTCACGCCATGGCGGTCGAGCACGCGCATCACGGCGATCTTCATGATCTCCGGATCGACGCACACGTAGCAGATCAGGCGATGGTCGTGCACCGGGCCGATGAAGCCGTTCATGCGCCGGCATTCGTCGAACAATTCGTCGGAGATACCGCCCACCACATATTCGCCGCGCGCGTTCAGCACGCCGTCCAGCGACATGCCGCTGAGCAGTTCCCCGCCCAGGATGGGGTTGGCCTCGATGATGAGCGTCCTGCGGCCGTTCCTGGCCGCTGCCGCGGCGGCCGCGACGCCGGCGGCGCCTCCGCCCAGCACGACGACGTCGTAGTGCGCCTGATTCAGTTGCTGCGCCATCTTCCTGTCTCCCTGGATAGCAGGCTGTAGTGATCGGTTGAAGAAAACCCTTCAATCCACAATATGGAATAAAATGTGGATTTATTACGCCTTTCGCGTTGATCCAGTGTGTTTTCTTCAGAACATCGCTGTCAATACGAGTCCATAATATGGAAAATCAAGCCATCCCCACAGGCACGCAAAGCATAGAACGGACCATCCTGGTCCTGAAGAAGGTGGCCGCGCGCAACACGGCGGGCATCACGCTGGCCGAGGTGGCGCGCGAGACCGGGCTCAAGTCCCCCACGGCCCATCGCATCCTGGCCTGCCTGGTCGAACAGGGACTGCTGATGCAGCGGGGAACGCGGCGCGAGTACTTCCTGGGGATGCTGGCCTACGAGCTGGGGCTGGCGGCGAACTGCCACTTCAACCTGCGCGAACTGTGCGGCCCGGTGCTGAACCGGCTGGCGCGCGACACTGGCGACACCGTGTTCCTGACCACCCGCAGCGGCACCGACAGCGTGGTGATCGAACGCGCGGAAGGCAGCTATCCGGTCAAGGCCTTGACCCAGATGGTGGGCGAGCGGCGCCCGCTGGGCAGCACGGCCGGCGGCCTGGCCCTGCTGGCCGCCATGCCGGCGGCCGAGCGCGACGACGTGATGCGCAGGAACCGGCACCGGCTGAACCGCTACGGAAAATTATCCGAGACGGTGCTCGACCACATGGTCGAACGCGCCTGCCAGTTGGGCTACGCGCTGAACGACGGCGACATCCTGCCCGAGGTGACGGGCCTGGGCGTGGTCGTGCCGACGCTATTGGGCAGCCACTACGCGGCCATCAGCATCGTCGCGCTGAACCACCGGCTGCGCGGGGACAGGCGCGAGGAAGTGGTGGGCATGATGAACGCGGAAGCGGCGAAGCTGAGCGAGACGCTGGCCGACGCCGGCACGGCGTTCTCGTCGTAGGGACTGCTCCCGCTACAAAGAGGCTCGCACAGGCCCTAGATGGAGTGCCGGCCGCCGGTGGTGGATAATGACCTCGGCCTCCAACAACCGGTATCCGCGCCCATGACCATCGAGCTCCACGCCTGGAACACACCCAACGGCCGCAAGATCAGCGTGGCCCTGGAAGAAATGGAACTGCCCTACGAGGTGGTGCCCGTCGACATCCGCAACGGGCAGCAGTTCGAGGCGTCCTTCCTGCGCATCAGCCCCAACAACAAGATCCCCGCCATCGTCGATCCCGACGGGCCCGGCGGCCAGCCGATCAGCGTGTTCGAGTCCGGCGCCATCCTGTTCTACCTGGCGCGCAAGACCGGCAAATTCCTGCCGGCCGACCTGCGCGCGCAGACCGCGGTCATGGAATGGCTGATGTGGCAGATGGGCGGCTTCGGCCCCATCCCGGGGCAGGTCCATCACTTCCGCGCGGTGGCCGACGAGACCGACCGCCGCTACGGCCTGCAGCGGTTCAGCGTGGAAACGCACCGGCTCTACGGCGTGCTGGACGCCCGCCTGGCCTCGACCGACTACGTGGCCGGCGAATTATCCATCGCCGACTTCGCCATCCTGGGCTGGGCCTGGCGGCACGAGCGCCATCAGGTCGACCTGGCGGCCTACCCCAACGTGGCACGCTGGTATGCGGCCTTGATGGAGCGGCCCGCGGTGCAGCGCGGATTCGCCCGCAAGCTCGACTGAGCCCGCCGCAGCTACACCACCAATCGGCCCCCGGCATCCAGTTGCATCAGTTCCCCGGTCAGCGCGGCCGGGCCATGCACCAGCCACCACACCGCCTCGGCGATCTCGTCCGGTGTCTGCACCGACTTGAGCGGGTTCTTGGCGATCAGCGCGGCGCGCACGGCCTCGTAGCGCTCGCGCCCCATGCCGTTGATCAGCCAGTCGCCTTCGATGAAACCGGGCAGCAGCGCGTTGACGCGGACCTCGGGCGCCAGCACGCGCGCGAACGAGAATGTCATGGCATTCAACGCGCTCTTGGACGCGGCGTAGGCCATGCTCGAACCCGTGCCCCGCAGTCCGCCGACCGAGGACATGTTGACGACCGAGGCATTGCCGGTCCGCCGCAGCAGCGCGGCCATTGCCCGCGTGACGACATAGACCCCCGAGACGTTGACCGCGAAGACGCGCTGGAAGTCGTCGAACGACAGGCCGTCCAGGTTCTTGTGGTCGTTGAAGGTGGTCACGGCCGCGTTGTTGACCAGCGCGTCCAGTCGCCCCCAGCGCTGCTCGATGTCGCGCGCCATGGCGCGGCAGGCGTCGTCGCTGGTCACGTCGGCGCGGGCCACGAGCACGTCGGCCGCGCCCAGCGCGCGGCACTCGGCCGCTACCTCCTGCGCCGCCGCCTCGTCGCGCGAGTAGTTGACGACCACTCGCCAGCCCTGCCTGGCGAAGAACTTGATGGTGGCCGACCCCGCGCCGTTGCGGCCGGTCGCGCCGGTCACCAGGCAGACTTGTTCCATGCTTTCCCCTTTCATGTCCAGTAAGGCTGGCGCAGTTCGCGCTTGAGCAGCTTGCCCAGCGCGGAACGTGGCAGCTCGCTTCGATACTCCACGGCGGCCAGCCGCTGCGTGCGTCCGACCTGGGCGTTTACCCACGCGCGCAGCGCCTCCGGATCCAGCGCGCTGCCCGGCTCGAGCACCACCAGGGCCAGCGGCGTCTCGCCCCATTGCTCGCTGGGAATGCCGATGACGGCCACGTCGGCCACCTCGGGATGGGCCGCGGTCACCGACTCCAGGTCGGTCGCATAGATGTTGAATCCGCCGGAGATGATCAAGTCCTTCTTGCGGTCGAGCAGGATCAGGAAACCTTCCTCGTCGAAACGGCCGATGTCGCCGCTGCGATGGAAGGCGATACCCGATTCGTCGCGCCAGTAGAAGGCCTCGGTGGCCTGCGGCTGCTTGTAGTAGCCGGCCATCATGTACGGCGACCAGCCGACGATCTCGCCGACCTCCCCCTGCGCCAGCACCCGCCCGTCGTCGTCGACGATGCGCATGTCGTGGTCCGGCGCCGGACGGCCGACCGTGCCGAGCTTGTCCGGGAACTCGTGGGCATCCAGCACGCAACTGCATCCGCCCTCGGTCATGCCGTAGATCTCGCGCAGCCCGCCCGGCCATTGCGCCAGGATCTGCGACTTGAGCCGGGCGTCGAGCGGCGCGCCGGTGCATTGCTTGAGCACGAAGGACGACAGGTCGGTACGCGCGAAATCATCGTGCGCGAGCAGGCGCTGGTACTGCACGGGCACCAGCATGGTGTGGCTGACCCGATGCGCGGCGCACAGCCGCAGGTATTCGGCGGCGTCGAACTTGCGCATCAGCACCGTCAGCCCGCCGTTGGCCACCGTGGCCAGCATGGGCTGCAGCGTGGTGTTCGAATACAGCGGCGTCGACAGCAGCATGACGCTGTCCGGCCCCAGCCCGAAGCTGCGGCGGTTGGCCTGCCGCGACCGCATGCCATGGTGATGCAGGATGCCCTTGGGCTTGCCGGTGGTGCCCGAACTGTAGATCAAATTGAAGGCCTGGTCCGCCCGGAGGTCGACGGCAGGAGGCCGGCCGCCCCCGGCCAGCCAGTCGTCCCAGCCCAGCCAGCCCGGCGCCTGGAAATCCAGGGCGACCAGGCGTTGGGAAAACGCGGCCATCAATTCGGCCTCGACGGCCTTCAGGGTCTCGCGGGCGTCGGCGTCGGCCACCAGCACCGTGGCATCCGAATCGCCCAGCATGCCCATCAGGGTCCCCGCGGTCGCCGACGTGGCCAGCGGCACCACGCAGGCACCGGCCCTCACCACGCCGAAGAAGGCCTGGATCGCGCGCAGGCCGGGCGAGGCCAGCAAGGCGACCTTGCCGTCGGTTCCCACGCCCATGGCGGCGCACGCGGCGGCGACGCGGTCCGCCTGCCGGGCCAGTCCGCCCCAGTCGAGCGCATCGTCGCCGCACACGAAGGCAGGCGCATCGGGCCGTTCGCCCGCATGCCGGGCGATCAGGGAAGGAAAATCGACGAAGGGCTGCTGCGCCTGCAGCGCCAGGATGTCTTGAACGTTCCGGGTCATGGCGGCGTCACTCGTCATAGACCAGCATCAGGAACTCGGCGACCAGCGCCGGACGCTCCTTGCCTTCGATTTCGATGGTGCAGTCCGACACCACGCGGGTAGCGCCTTCCTGGCCCCCGCCCTGGCCGCGCTCGACCGCCTTGATGCGCTGGCGCAGGCGTATGCGGTCGCCGACCTGGACCGGATTGACGAAGCGGATCTTGTTGGTGCCGTAGTTCAACCCGCGCCCCCGGTGCGTGATCGCATAGACCGAGCGAACCAGGTAGGGAATGAGGGACAGGGTCATGAAGCCGTGCGCGATGGTCTTGCCATCCGGCATCTCGCGCCGCGCGCGCTCCACGTCCACGTGCAGCCAATGATCGTCGCCCGAGATCCGGGCGAAATCGTCGATGCGCGACTGATCGATGGCCAGCCATTCGCTGACCCCTATTTCCTTGCCTATCCACGCCTCCAGATCGGCGGGACGGTCGAGAACCACCATGACGACTCCCTTGAAAAATACCCCCACGCTTGCCGCTTCGCGGCGGCGCTGCCCCCCAAGGGGGCTTTTTTCATCTTGGGACGGCCCTACGATGAAAAAACTGTCAGGCCTGCGCTCGCGCCGGCACCCTGCCCAGCGACACCAGCGACATCACGGCATCGCCATCCTGGTTGCGCACGGTGACGCGCGTGCGGATCATGCCCATGCCCGGACGGGACTTCGACCGCACGGTCTCGATCACCTCGCGCTCGACCACCAGCGTGTCGCCGGCCTTCACGGGCCTGGTCCACCGCAACTCGTCCAGGCCCATGCCCACCATGGGCGTCTTGCCATAGCCCCCGGCCTGCAGGAAGACACGCATGGACAGCGCGGCGATCTGCCAGCCGCTGGCGATCAGCGTGCCGAAGGGGCCGGCCCGCGCGGCTTCCGGGTCCAGGTGCATGGGTTGCGGATCGTTGGCGCGGGCGAAGGCGATGATCTCTTCCTCGGTGATCACCGTGGGTTCGCTGGTCCAGCGTTCCCCAACCTGGAAATCCTCGAAACAGCGGGCCTCCCCGCCGTTCGCGGCGGACGGGGAGGCAGGCGTTGCAACAGTCGTCATGAGTCAGTTTCCGTAGCCGAGTATGGCTTTCACTTCAAGATATTCCTCGAATCCGAAGACACCGAATTCGCGTCCGTTGCCGGACTGCTTGTAGCCGCCGAAAGGCAGGCTGCGGTCGAATGGCGCGCCGTTCAGGTAGACGCGGCCGGCGCGGATCGCATTGGCCACGCGCCGCGCCCGCTCCAGGTCCGGCGACTGCACGAAACCGGCCAGCCCGAAGGGCGTGTCGTTGGCGATGGCGATGGCCTCGTCCTCGGTGTCGTAGCTCATGATGGACAGCACCGGGCCGAAGACCTCCTCGCGCGCGATCCGCATGTCGGGCGTGACGTCGCCGAACACCGTGGGCAGCACGTAGTAGCCTCGTTCGAGGCCGGGCGGCCGGCCTGTGCCGCCCGCCACCAGCGTGGCGCCTTCGTCCATGCCCGAGCGGATCAGCTGCTGGACCTTGTCGAACTGCGCCTGACTGACCAGCGGCCCCATCGTACAGGCCGGGTCCATCGGATCGCCCAGGCGTATCGCTGCCACCGCCTCGCGCGCCGCCGCGAATGCCTCGTCCCGCCGGTTTCGCGGAATCAGCATGCGGGTGGGCGACTGGCAGTTCTGGCCGGCATTCGTGTTGCACGCGTGCACGCCCGCGATCACCGCGGCCCGGAGGTCGGCATCGGGCAGAATGATGTTGGCGGACTTGCCGCCCAGTTCCTGCGCCACGCGCTTGACGGTATCGGCCGCCAGCTTGGCCACCTTCACCCCCGCGCCCGTGGAGCCGGTGAACGACACCATGTCGACCTCCGGATGACCGGCGATCGCCTCGCCCACGGTCGGCCCGTCGCCGTTGACCAGGTTGAAGACGCCGGGCGGCAGCCCGGCCTCATGCACGACCTGGGCAAACAGCAGCGAACTGAGCGGCGCGATCTCGCTGGGCTTGAGCACGACGGTGCAGCCGGTCGCCAGCGCCGGCGCCACCTTGGACGCGACCTGATTCAGCGGCCAGTTCCACGGCGTGATCAGCCCACAGACACCGATGGGCTCGCGCCGCACGATGCCGCTACCCATGCGTTCCTCGAACGGGTAGTCGGCCAGCACGCGCAGCGCCTCCTCGAAGTGGAACAGCGCAACGGTGGCCTGGCGTTCGGTGGAGAACGTGATGGGCGCCCCCATCTCCCGCGTCATCGCCCGCGCCAGCTCCGGCAGCCGCGCGCGAAAACCCGCGACGATCCTCTCCAGCCAACCCAGGCGCGCCTGCACGCTCGTCGCGGCGTAGGCCGGGAACGCCCGCCGGGCGGCCCGCACGGCGCGGTCCACGTCCTGCGGCGAGCCCAGGCTGACGCGCGCGAAGCTTTCCTCGGTGGCCGGGTTGACGACCTCCAGGCTTTTCGGCGCCAGCGGATCCACCCAGGCGCCATCGATATAGAACTTCAATGCGTCCATGGTCATTCGATCGAGATCCGCGCGGACTTGACGACTTCCTGCCACTTCGTCGCCTCATTCCTCATCAGTTCGCGCAACTGCTCGGGCGTGCCCGACAGCGGCACCATGCCCAGCGAGTTCAGCTTGGCCTTGCCTTCCGGCGACGCCGTGTACTTGTTGATCTCGGCATTCAGCGACGAGACGACGGACTTGGGCAGGCCGGCGGGCCCCACCATGGCGCTCCATACCGTGGCTTCCAGCTTGACGCCCTGCTCGTTGGCCGTGGGCACGTCGGGCAGGCCCGGGAACCGCGTCTTGGACATCACCGCCAGCGCCCTGAGCTTGTTGGCCTGGATATTGGGAATCAGCGACGTGACCGGCGCCACGACCGCCGACACCGAGCCGCTCATCGCATCCACCATCGCCGGCGAATCGCCCTTGTACGGCACCGGCTGGAGCTTCGCCCCAGTGTGGATGCTCAGGTACTCGGTGGCAAGGTGGCCGATGGTGCCGTTGCCCGGATTGGAAACCGTCACCGCGTTGGCGGACGACTTGCTCAGGGCGACGAACTCGGCCAGCGTGTTCGCCTTCACCGCCGGATTGACCGCGATCACGACCGGAATTTCACCGACTAGCGCGATCGGCGTCAGGTCCTTCTCGGCGTCGAAGGGCATGGGGTGGTAGAGCGACTTGTTGTTGGCCAGCGGGCCGGAGGTGCCGATGCCCAAGGTGTAGCCGTCGGGGGCCGACTTCGCCACAGCATCGACGCCGATGTTGCCGCCGGCGCCCGCGCGGTTTTCGGCCACGAACTGCTGGCCGTAGTGCGCGCTCAGGCTTTGCGCCACCTGCCGTCCGACCAGGTCGGAACTGCCACCGGCGGCGAATGGCATGATGACGCGGACGGGCTTGTTGGGCCAGGGGCCGTCCGCCTGGGCGGCGGCCCCCTGCAGGGCAAGTATCAGCGCCGCCAGTGTGGCGCATGCGCGGGGGGATGCGTAGGGCTTCATCGTTGTCTCCATGTGCTGTGTCCAGCATGTCGAGAAGCCCGCGGGAAGCGGGCTCCGCTTTTTTCGATGAAGAATGCACCCCGGCGTCATTCGCCAGCAAGGCGAGTTTTGGAAGTTTTCGGTGGGTGAAAAGTTTGAGCAGGCTCAGTTTTCCAGCGGCCCGTGCAAGGCCGCGTACTCCGCGGTCGCTTCCTTGAAAGCGCGGGAAAACGATAGTCCTTCCCGGACCAGCCGGCCGGCGATCCGGTCCCTGCCGGCGACCCAGCCGGCCATGGCCGCGACCCGATCGAGCCGCTGCGCCGGCACGCAGGCGATCCCGCTGGCGTCGCCGACGAGCACGTCCATGGGCGCCACGGCAACGCCGTCGATGGCGATGGGGCCGTTGACCCGTTCGATGCGGACCCGGGTGCGGCCGGTCACGGCCACGCCGTGGCGGACGTGGATGGGAATGCCGGCTTCCCCCAGTTCGTCCACGTCGCGCATGCCGCCGTCGACCACCCAGGCGGCCACGCCGCGCCGCGCGCTGGCCATCGCGGCGATGCCGCCGGCCACCGAGACGCGCGCGCCGCCCGCGTCGATCGCGATCACCTGTCCCGCGCCGGCGTGGTCGGCATACCGCGCGATGTCGAAATCGCCCGGGTCATAGGTCCCGAGCGGCCCCGTCGAGGCCTGTACGGTGAAGGCCGGACCCGCGAACGAGGCGCCGGGACGGACGGCGGGCAGCCCGGTGATGGTGCCGGCCACGCCCAGCATGTCCAGCACCGCGCACACGGTGCTGGCGCCGGCGGACCGGAGCCGTTCATGGATGTCGTGCATGACGTTCTTCTCCTCGGCCATGGCCGTTCAACCCTGAAGTTCCAGCGACGCGCGCACCTTGCCGGCCTGCGCGCGGGCGGCGCCCAGCAGGTAGCCGAGATCGCTGCCGACCACGAAGAAGCGGGCCTGCTCCCGGGTGACGTAGCGCCGGATGAACTCCGGCTCGTAGCATCCGCCCACGCCCAGCACCTTGCCGTGCGCCGCGCAGGCGCGCGACACCCGCGCGATGGCCTGGGCGACGGCCGGTGCGCCCACTTCGCCCGGAATGCCCATCTCGGCGGACAGGTCCTGGGTGCCCACGTGAAGAATGTCTATGCCCGGGACGGCGGCGATTTCCTCGCATCGCTCGATGGCCTGGGGCGTCTCCAGCATGACGGCGATCAGCGTTTCGCGGTTCACGAAATCCATCAGCTCGCGGGGATCGTGGCTGGCGAACTCCACATGGGGCAGGCCGTAGGCCATGGAGCGGTGGCCCACCGGCGCATAGCGGCAGATGTCGACGATGTGCCGCGCCTCGTCGGCGTTTTCCACGTGCGGAAAGACCAGCCCTTGCGCGCCGCTGTCCAGCGCATGGATGGCGTGGACGCGCTCCAGGTTGGGCGTGCGCACGATGGGCGCGATGCCCGAGCCCAGGGCGGCCTGGCAGATCTGGCTCACGACGTCCGCCGGCACGGGGGTGTGTTCCGTGTCGATGAACAGGAAATCGTAGCCCGCGGTCTTCATGATCCGCGCGATGTCCACGGTGCGGGCCTGGCGCACCGCGACGCCCAGGACGGTCTGCGAAGCGGCGAGTTTCTTGACGAGAGGATTGGGAATCATGCTGGCGTTCCTGGAACCTGGGGTTGGGAAGAATGCTGGCGCGCCGCGGCGAGCGCGCGATCGCGGACGGCTGACAGCCGGCTTTGGGCGCTGAGGTTTTCGATCTCGGTGGGCAGCTCGATCAGGCTCGGCACGCCCGCGTCCAGCGCCCGCCGCAGCGCCGGCGCGAAGTCCTCGTGGCGCGTGACCCGCTCGGCGGACAATCCGAAGGAGCGGGCCAGCGCCACGAAATCGGGGTTGCCGATGTCGGTCGCGTAGACCCGCCCGGGAAAGCGCCGCTCCTGGTGGGCGCGGATCGTGCCGTACGAACCGTTGGCCACGACCACGACGACGATGGCGGCGTTGTAGCGGACGGCCGTCTCCAGCTCCTGCACGTTCATCAGGAAGCAGCCGTCGCCCGCCAGGCACACGACCTGTCGCCGCGGCTCGTGGATCTTGGCCGCGATGGCCGCGGGCAGGCCATAGCCCATGGCGCCGTTCAGCGGCGCGAGCTGGCCGCGGAAATGCTTGTAGCGGTAGTGCCGGTGCAGCCAGGTGGTGTAGTTGCCCGCGCCGTTGGTCACGATGGCATCGGGTGCGAGTTCCTGGTCCAGGGTGGCCACGACCTGGGCCATGTCGACGGTGCCACCTTCCCGCGTGGGCGCGAGGAAGCGCAGATAATCGGACCGGGCCGAGCGCGTCCAGTCCTGCCAGGGAGGATCCGCCGCGAGCGACGGCTGGCGGGCCGCCAGCGCCGCGCGCAGGAAAGCCTCCGGCGTCGCGGGCACGAGGACGTCGGCCTGGTAGACGCGGCCCAGCTCATCGACGTCGGCATGCACATGGATCATCCGCTGGCGCGGCCGAGGCACGTCGACCAGCCGATAGCCGCCGGTCAGGGCTTCCGACAACCGGCCGCCCAGCACCAGCAGCAGGTCGCTGTCGCGCACGCGGGCCGCCAGCGCCGGATTGGTCGACAGCCCCAGGTCGCCGGCATAGCTGTCGTGGCGATTGTCCAGGTAGTCCTGGCAGCGGAACTCGGCCACGACCGGCAGCCGCAGGGTTCGCGCGAAGTCGGCCAGGGCTTCGGACGCCTGCGCGCTCCACCCGCCGCCGCCCACGACCAGCAGTGGCTTGCGGGCGCGCGCCAGTTCGCCGTGCACCTGGGCCAGCGCGGCCGCCGTCGGTTCGATGCCGAGCCGCGACCACGCGCGCGACGGCGCGACGGGAGCGGGGGTTCGCGCTTCCAGCACATCCTCCGGCAGCGCCAGCACGACCGGACCGGGCCGGCCGCCGGCCGCGACCTGGAAGGCGCGAGCGACGATCTCGGGCAGCCGGGCCGGATCATCCACCTCGGCCACCCATTTCGCCATGCCGCCGAACATGGCGCGGTAATCGACCTCCTGGAAGGCACCGCGGCCCATGTGCCCGCGCGCGACCTGCCCGACGAACAGCACCAGCGGCGTCTCGTCCTCGTGCGCGGTATGCACGGCGATGCTGGCATGCGTGGCGCCAGGCCCGCGCGTGACGAAGCACACGCCCGGCTTGCCGGTCAGCTTGCCGTAGGCCTCGGCCATGTTGGCGGCCGCCGCCTCGTGGCGGCACACGATCAGGCGCAGCCGCCCGCGCTGTTCGAACAGGGCATCCAGCGCATCCAGGTAGCTTTCGCCCGGCACGCAGAAGGCCAGGTCCACCCGCTGCTCGATCAGGCAACGCACCAGCAGCTCGCCGCCGCTCGGCGATGCCGCCGCGGAGTCGTTCATCGTTTCCATCTCCATCAGATATAGGTCCCACCGTCGATGACGTGCCTGCGCCCCGTCACATAGCCTGCCTGCGCGCCGCACAGGAATGCGCAATAGGCGCCGAGCTCCTGTGGCCGGCCCGCTCGCCGCACGGGAATCGAGGCCACGCGGCGTGCGCGCAGCTCGTCCGCGCCGATTCCCAGATTGGCGGCCTCGGCCGCCAGGTTGTCGCGCAGCCTTTGTGTCTCGATGCTGTGCGGCAGCAGATGGTTCACCGTCACGCCGTACGGCGCGACCTCGCGCGCCAGCAGGTCGCAGAAGGCGATGAGCGCCGCGCGGGGCGACACCGACAGCGCGAATCCGGAGCGCGGACTCAGCACCGCCGCGGAAGAGACGTTGACGATGCGGCCGAAGCCCCGCGCACGCATCCCGTCCACACAAGCGCCGATCAATGCCCTGGGACCATGGAAGAGGCCGTTCATCGCCGATTCCCACAGCGCGCCGTCGATGCCGGTCGCGTCATGCCGTACCGGCGGCCCGCCGCCATTGGTGACAAGGATGTCCGGAATGCCGGTGCGGCTCGGCAGCTCGCCGCATACCCGTGGATCCGACAGATCGGCGACGACGGTCGTCACCGCCGCCCTGGCGCCGGTGCCGGCGATGTGCCGGGCCGCGGCGTCCAGCCGGGCCGGGTCCCTTCCGACGATGGCCACCTCCACGCCCTCGCCGGCCAGCGCCTGCGCGCAGGCCAGCCCGAGGCCGCTGCTGGCCGCGCACACCAGGGCACGGCGTCCTTGCAGACCGAGATCCATGCCTATTCCACCTTCAGGTTGGCATCGCGGACGATCTGCAGGAACTTGGCCTGCTCCCGCTCCACGAACGCGCGGGTCTCGTCCGGCGACGCCGGAATGGGCACCGCGCCCACCTCCAGCAGCCGCTTGCGTACGGGCTCGGAAGCCAGGATACGGGCCGATTCCGCGGCCAGGCGCTTGACGATGGGGCGCGGCGTACCCTTGAGCACCGCGATGGTGTTCCACACGCCCACGTCATAGTCGGCATATCCGGACTCCGCGATGGTCGGCAGGTCCGGCAGCGCGGGCAGGCGCTGGGGCGTCGACACGGCCAGCGCCCGCAGTTTCCCGGAATGGATGTACGGCAGGGTCGTCGTCACGGGATCGATCATGAAATCGAGCTGCCCCGCGATCAGGTCCGTGATCGATTGCGAACTGCCCCGATAGGGCACGTGCACGGCCCGGAAACCGGCCCGCGCGGCGAAGATCTCGACCGCCAGGTGCGGCGCGGAACCGATGCCCGACGAACCGTAGGACAGCTTGCCCGGATGCTTTTTCGCATGGTCCACGAGTTCGGCCACCGTGCGTACCGGCGACTTCGCGTTCACCACCAGCAGTTGCGGCACGGTGGTCAGCATGGTCACGTAGTCCAGGTCGCCCGGCGCATAGCGCAGGTTCGGCAGTAGCGCGGGGTTGAGGGCCTGGGTGCCTATCGTCGCCAGCATCAGGGTGTAGCCGTCCGGCGCCGCCTGCTTGACCGCATCCATGGCGACCGCGCCGGCCGCGCCCGTCTTGTTCTCCACCACCACCGTCTGCCCCAGCCCCTTGCCCAGTTCGCCGGCGTAGATCCGCGCCACCAGATCGGTGACGCCGCCGGCCGAGAACGGGACGACCAGGCGCAAGGGCCTGTCCGGGTAGTCCTGGGCCTGTGCGGCATGGTTGAACACGGCCAATGCGCCAAGCATGACGAGTACCCGGATGAAGGCCATGGCATGTCTCCTGTGCTTTGTGTTGTGGCTCCACTCTACTGGGCCGCGAGCCGCCATGGCATGCAAGTTCGTATACTTGTTATTCACTATCGAATAAAGGCGCCGGCCATGAAATTCGGTGAACTCCAGAACGCCGACTTCACGTCGCTGCACTTCTTCGTGCTGGCCGCGCAGGCGGGATCGCTCTCGCGCGGCGCGCTCAGCGCCGGGGTCAGCCAGCCGACGTTCAGCCGCCACGTCCTGAAACTGGAACGGGAAATGCATGCCCGCCTGTTCGAGCGCGTGGGCCGGGGCGTGACGCTGACGGCGGCGGGGCGGCGCCTTTACGAAGCCGTGCTGCCGGGCTTCGAGCAGCTGCTGAACGGACGCCGGCTTGCCATGGCGGAAGTCGAGGATGCCGGCCTGCGCCAGGTCACCATGGGCCTGCCGCCATCCATCGCCAACATCCTGGGCCCACGGCTCCTGAGCGCTGTAAGGACGACGCTGCCGACCCTGCGCATGCACGTCGTCGAAGGCTTCCATCGCGCCCTGGTCGACTCCCTGCACCGGGGACACCTGGACTTCGCGCTGCTCTATACGATGATCCCGATCGCGGGTCTGCATGCCGACCCGCTGATGGACGAAGAGCTATGCCTGATCATGACGCCCGCTCGAGCCCGCAACAAGAAATCCGTCAGCTTCTCGCAGTTGGGGGATTTCCCCCTGTCCCTGCCCAGCCGCCCCCACGGCTTGCGCGAGCTGCTGGAAGACCAGGCGGCGGTGCACCGGGTGCGCCTGGACGTGCGCCACGAGTTCGACACTTCGCTCACGCTGACCAAGCAGATGCCGATGACGGATCTGGCCTGCACGGTGCTGCCCTTCTCCGGCGTGCACGACGAGGTCGAGACAGGCCGGCTCGCGGCGCTGCCCATCCGCAAGCCCGACCTGTCGCGCCGGCTCGTCATCGCCTATGCGAACAACCGCTCCATGACGACCGGACTGTGGCAATTCCTGCGGATGCTGCGGACGCAGTGCGAGGCGCTGGTGGCCGATGGCGTCTGGAAGGGAGCCCGCATCGTGACGCCGGGGGCGTGATGTCTCGTCAGGGAATACCCTTACCCTCGCCGGAGGGAATGAAACCCCGCCCGGCGCGCTCTTGTACGACATGATCTCTTCCGCCGAGTCGCGCTACAACCAATGGGTGCGCGAACACTATCGTTTCCTGCTGCGCAGCGCCTGGGCTCTGACCGGCTCCCGGGCGATCGCCGAGGACGTGGTGCAGGACTGCTTCACCAGCGCCTGGCGCTTTCGCCACCAGTTGCGCGATCCGGCCATGGCGCGTGCCTGGCTGTTCCAGATCATGCGGCGCCATGCCTTCCGCAATCTCGATCCGGCCCAGACGAGCCTGCAAGGGGACGGCCGGGTCGAGGAAGAAGCCGACCCCCGCGCCCATGCGCTGGACGAGCAGCTTGACGTGGTCAAGGCCCTGTCCCGCATCGCCCCCATCCACCGCGAAGTGCTGGTGCTGTACTACTTCGACGACATGCCCACGGCCCTGATGGCCGAGGCGCTGGACATCGCGCCCGGCACCGTGCTGTCGCGCCTGGCGCGCGCCCGCGATGCCTTGAAGGCCGCCCTGCAAGCTCCCCCGCGCCCTGCCGCGCCGGACACGGCGGCCAGTGTCATACCGCTGCGAAAACAGACCCCATGAATTGCGACGACAGCCTCCAAGACACGGAATTCGACCTGCGCGCCCGCGCCGAGCTGGCCCTGGCGTTCGAACCGGGCGATCCGCCCGCGCACCTCCTGCGCCACACGCCCTGGCACGCGCGGCGCGGCCTGCGCGGCATGCTGGCAGCCGTGCTGGTCGCCGGCTCGGCGGCCGGCGCCGTCTTCGCCATGCGCCCGCCCGAACTGGTGCGCTCGGCCATCGAGCACGAATACTACGAGCGCACGCTGCGCGGCAGCTTCCTGCCCGCCACCGAAATGGCGCGCCACCTGGACCTCCCGCCGCAGCAGGCGCTGCCCGGCTACATCCAGTTGATGCGCCCCTGCGACATCGGCCGGGAACGCGCCTACCACCTGACCACCTTCTTCGAGAAAGGCGGCATCGTCACCGTGCTGTCCTTCGAGCAGTTCCAGCAGATTCCCGACGGCGAGGGCTGGTGGGCCAACACCTACTGGAAAGTCGTGCGCTCGCACGAAGGCCGCCCGCTGATACTCATCGCCCAGAAGAAACAGGCCCTGTCCGTGGCCTCGCGCGCGCTGGGGCAACCCGAAACCGCCCCCGCGTCCTGATTTCCCGTTCTCATCCACAACAACAAGGAGAGACCATGCAAGACACCACCCCCACCTCCCTGCCCCGCCGCCGCCTGCTCGCGGGCGGCGCCACCGTGGCCGCGACCGCCGGACTGGCGGGCCTGCACGGCCAGGCCCTGGCCCAGGCCGCCGCCGCCCCAGCGGCGGCCAAACCCCTGCCCGGCTACGCCGGCTGGAAGAACGCCGACGCGGTCGTCGTGCACAGCAGCACCACCATCGAAACCAAGCGCAGCGCCTTCGGCACCAGCGTGGTCACGCCCACCAACCAGCTGTACGTACGCAACAACCTGCCCACGCCCTCCGAATCCATCGTGGCCGACCGCGACGCCTGGCAACTGCAGGTCGCCGGCGTCAAGCAGCCCAGGACCCTGAGCCTGCGCGAGCTCAAGACCCTGGGGCTGGAAACCGTCACCATGGTGCTGCAATGCTCGGGCAACGGCCGCGGCTTCTTCCCCAGCAAGCCCAGCGGCACTCCTTGGACGGTCGGCGCCGCCGGCTGCGTGACCTGGAGCGGCGTGCCCGTGCGCGACGTCGTCCAGGCCCTGGGCGGCCTGATCGACGGCGTGCCCTACATGACCGGCACCGGCGGCGAAGTGCTGCCGGCCGGCATCGACCCCAAGACCGTCATCGTCGAACGCTCCGTTCCCGTCGCCGCCATGCAGGACGCCATCCTGGCCTGGGAACTGAACGGCGAGCCCATCCCCCTGGCCCACGGCGGCCCGTTGCGCCTGATCGTGCCCGGCTACACCGGCGTCAACAACATCAAGTACATCAAGCAGCTCGCCTTCACCCCCAAGGAAAGCGACGCCCGCATCATGTCGCACGGCTACCGCATCACGCCCCCGGGCGGCAAGGGCGACCCGAGCCAGCCCTCGGTCCAGGAAATGAGCGTCAAGTCCTGGATCAACGGCCCCGTGCCCGAGGATGGCCCCGTGGCGCCCGGCACCGTGCAGATCCACGGCGTGGCCTTCGGCGGCCTGCATGGCATCAAGGGCGTGGAAGTCTCGCTGGACGGCGGCAAGACCTGGCGCGCCGCACGCCTGGTGGGCCCCGACATGGGCAAGTACGCCTGGCGCCAGTTCGTGTTGCAGGCCACCCTGCCCAAGGGCAAGCACGTGCTGGCCAGCCGCGCCACCGACGACCAGGGCAACGTCCAGCCCGAAACGCGCGGTGAAAACCAGAGCGGCTACAACAACACCAGCTGGGCCGACCACGCCGTCACCATCACCGTCGCCTAGGCGGCGGTATGCCCCGGGGCACTCCCCGGGGCATGTCTCTCCTCAAGCCAACACTCTAGACATGAAGAACGTCCTTACCTTCTGTACGCTGGCCTTCTCGGCCCTGGCCGCCACCACGGCGCATGCCGCCGACGACGCCGCGCAAATGGCGCGCGGCAAGAAACTGTTCACTACCGCCACCCCGGCCTGCGCCGTGTGCCACACCCTCAAGGAGGCCGGTGCCGAAGGCACCATCGGCCCCGTGCTGGACGAATTGCAACCCGACGCTCTCCGCGTTGCCCGCGCGCTGCGCGACGGCATCGGCAGCATGCCGTCGTTCAAGGCCACCATGAGCGACGCGGATATCGAGGCGCTGGCGCTGTATGTGAGCAAGGCCAGCCGGGGCAAGTAATTTTCCCGCGGGGGTGAACTATTCGAGGATGGACAGAGCGGAGTCCGTCCCCTTGCGGCCGCAGTAGGCGCTGCAGTGGGCCAAGGCCTCGTGCAGCGCCGTATCGACGGTCCTGATGGAAACCCCCAGCCAATCCGCCACGTCGCGCCGGCTGCGCTGCTCGACGCGCACGGCGATCAGGACCGCGCGCTGGCGGCGCGAGAGTCCCTCCAGGGCGCGATCCAGCCGTGCAAGCTCGGAGCGGGCCTCGACGGCCGCCTGCGGTCCCCGGCCGGCATCGGCCAGTCCGAGGGCGTCGATGTCCGGATCGTCCAGGGACACCGACGGACGCTGCGATCGCAGGTGGTCGGTGGCCGTATGGCACAGCATCCGCCATACGTAGGCGTCGGCATTCGCCACGTCGGCTTCGACGGGCCGCGACAGCTTGAGCCACACGTCGTGCAGACAGTCGGCGGCCAGGTCCACGCATCCCAGGCGGCGGGCCAGGCGTTGGCGCAGCCTGGCGTAGTTTCCGACCAGGTGCGCGCGAGTGGATGCGGCGATGCTAATCGTATCCATGACGGACCAGTCTCCACGCTCAGCGGTTGCGCTCCAATTGCCGTCTTTCGCTTTCCGTCAGGCGGGCAGCCAGGCGCGGGTCGATGTTGTGCCCCAGCCCGACCAGCTGGATCAGATGCCCCGGATCGTACCGCCGGTCCCCGCCAGCCTGCGCCTGGGGCCCGGATCGCGCCTCGCGGCCTTCGCCGCGGCTCTCGCTGGCCGGCTCGCCGCCGAAGCCAAGTACCCGAACGGTAAAGACGGATGGCAGGTTTTGCCTGGCCGCGACGCGCTCGCGCTGCACCACGTCCTGCGCGGCGGCGACGGCCTGCGATGCCGCCGCGCTGGCATTGGTCAGGGCGCCGACGTTGACGGCCGCCACCTGCGGCAGGCCCTTGCTCTGCCCCTTGACCTGGATGTTCTCGGCGTTGAGCACGTGCAGGGCCGCAATGTTCAGATTGCCGGCCACCCGCACGCCGGCATCGCCCGCGTTGACGGTCCCTTCCGGCGCGATCAGGTCCAGGTCGCCGTCGCCCACGGTACCGATGCCGCTGCCGCTCATGTCCGAGCGCTCGCGCATCGTCGTAAAGCCGTCGATGTCGGTCAGCACCTCCGGCGCCGATGGCACGCGCAGCGTCTTGGCGCCGCGCCCGGCATCGATATCGCCTTCGGTGGACCAGATGATCATGTCGCTGCCCTCGCGCCTGGCTTCGGGCACGAACGCCAGGATACGGGAGCGGTTCACCACGACGTCATTCCTGGCGAAGATGTCGATATGGCCGGAATCCAGCGTGACCAGGCCATAGCCTGGCGCGACCGTAGCGCCCAGCGCCGCCACCTGCAGCCCGCCCCCCGGCGTCAGCACGCTCACGTCGCCACCCGCCATGGTACGCAGCATCATGGTATTGGCCGCCACGCTGCCCCGCCAGCCGTCGCCAGGGAACAACGTCTCGATGGCCGCATGGCCGCGGTTGTAGCCGCCATTGCGCGGCAATCCGCCGATGCCGGGTTCGTTCTGGTCGCGCCCGGCCTCGCGCAGCTCGAGCAGGTACACCTGCCGCAGGAATTGTTCGCGAGCCAGTCGCGGCAGATCCTGAAAGCGCTTCCACGCGTCGAGCGGGGCCAGCGTCTGGCCGGTCATGTCCCGCATGTAGGAAACGAGGCCGCGCCGCACCACTTTCTCCTCCCCGCCGGGCCGGACCTCGATTCCGTCGGTCAGGTAGACCGGCAGCACGGCGCCCCCGTCGCCGGCGGCTTTCAGGTAATCGGGCATGGCCGCGACGTTCGCCGGGTCCAGATAGGCGGCCGCGAACGCGTCGTAGCCCGGCGCCTTGTCGAGCCCGGCCATCACGGTGATCGCCGCTCCGGTCGCCGGCAGGCCGTTGACGTCGGTACCGGGGATGGGCCGATTCGTGGCCGGATCGAACTGGCGATTGCCCACGGTCTCGACCGTCAGGTTGTCCGCATATACGTCGCGGCCCGCCGCCAGGACCAGCGCGCCCGGCCCCTGCACCACGATCCGGCCTGTCCCGTTGTTCAGCCCCCACCGGTCGCGCACCGGCCTCATCGCCAGGATATCGTTGCCGGCATCGATCAGCGTGATGTCGCTCGCCCGCACGTTGCGCGCATCGACCAGCAAACCCCTCACGTCCGTGCCGGCGCGTATCCTCATCTGCTCGCTGGCGGCCAGGTCGAGCCCGACGATCGACCCCCGCGCGGCATAGATGCGGCTGGGCTCATGATCGTCCGCCAGCGGCAATACGTCGGGGTTGGCGAGCCCCTTGTAGTAGGCATGCAAGCTGGAATACGGGCTGATGGCATTCTGCATCAACGCCATCAGATCGGCCTGGAACGGATTGCCGCCCCCGCCCGCGGGCATATCGGGCGAAGGCATCATCCCGGGAATCGCCCTGGCCATGACGATGCGCGCGTAGGGCGCCGAGCGCGTGGCATCGTCGATCACCTTGAAATTCTGGACATCGAAACGCACATCGCCGTCGGCGATCACGTTCAAGTCCATGCCCGCGCCGGGCATCACGAACATCGGTCCCTGGTTCTCCACATTGCCGTTGAGCGCGACGACGCGGGTCAGGGCGGGATAAAGATTGCCGCCCAGGCCGACGAGCCGGTCCTGGCCGGTGGTATTGCTGCGCAGGGACACGTCGCGGAACGCGAACTCGGCCTGGTTCACCAGCGTGACATTGCCGCCCGTGGAAACCAGGCTCAACGCGCTGCGTCCGGTATAGCCGCTCATGTAGGAACCGTGGTCGAGCCGCGGCAGGAAACCCGTGCCGTCATCGCCGTAGCGGATCAGCAGCGGGTCGATCACGGACTGCACGCGCAGGTCCCCGGCGGTGGCAAGGCGCAGCGTCGCATCGCCCAGCGCCAGCACGGGCGCGACGGGCAGCACCGTGATCCGCTCGTCGATTTCTCCCTGGTTGCGGGTAACGACCACATTGTGGCCGCTGGCGGTCTCGCCGGCGCGCAACTGGCCCGAGCCTCGCGCCACGTAGTACTGGCCGCCGCGGATCGCGCCGGCTGCTTCCACCTCCATCGATCCGCCGTTGCGGACTTCCATGGTGCGGGCCTCGTCGGCCGTCCGCCCGCCGCGCATGCGCATGGTCGTGGGCAGGACGACGACCAGGTTGTCCAGATCGCCGCCGGCGGAGACCTTCACGTTGCCGCCGCCCAGCGCCCCGACTCCCTGCTGGAAGGCGCCGTAGTTGATCCACCAGCTGGACTGTTCCGGCGGCAGATAGATGTAGCCATACGATCCGTCGGGACGAACTCCGTACTCGCCGCTGTTGTATTCGCCGAAATACATGCCTTCGCCGACGTTGCCCTGCCGGTTCAGCCACTCGACGAACCGCTGGCCGGAATGGCTGGCCTGGATGCTTCCGCCCGCCTGGATGTCCAGGTGGCCTCCCTGTACGCCGTACACCGCCGCCGGATTGGCCGTCGTGAAATCGCTCCACGTCGTCGTGTCCCGTCGGCCCGCGGTGTAGATCACCGACTCCTTGTGGGCCAGCACCAGATCGCGGCCGGCACGCACCTCGATATCTCCCGTGCCCGTGCGTACGAGCTTGCCGGCCCCCTCGTCGCCGTCCTTTCCCGTGCCTGCGGTGCCGACACGCGCGGATCCCTTGCCGTCGGCCTGCGCCGCCAGCGGACGCAGCGCCAGCGCATCGGCCGCCGCCAGGTCGGCGCCGGCGACAAGCCTCAAGTTCCATGAAGCGGTATCCCGCAGGACGCCGCCACGATCCGCACGGTCGAACCCATCGCTCAGGTGCCCTCCCACGACGAGGTCGCCACCCGCGCGCAGCGTAAGCGTTCCTTCCCTGGACGCGGCGAAATCGGTCAGCAGGTTCCAGTCGCTTTCGAGTGCCAGGTCGGCCGCGCTGCGTATCTCGATACCCGGGGCGAGCGTGATGCCATCGCCGCCCAGCCTGGCGGCGATGGTGCCGGCATTCGCCATGAACGTCCCGGCATCCTCTATCGCCGCCGCCTTGACCGCGTCGACCGAACCGCTGTCGTAGACGGCAACGCCCTCCAGCACGGCCGACCGCGCGCCGGCCACGACCACGTCCAGCCGGCCGACCCGGACGTCCGCATGATCAACGGTTTGTCCGGCCCGCAGGCGCACCTTGCCGCCCTCCGCGCCGCCCACGTCGATGACGCCGCCGGCCAGGGCCAGTTCGCCGCCCGTCGCCTCGATCGTCACACGGCCGCTGCCCAGCTCGCCCGTGGCGCCTGCCAGGAGGCGGGCGCTGTCGCGCATGCTCACGCCGTCGCCGCCGATGACACGGATGGATCCGCCGTAGCCGGCTCGCGCGTCGACGGTACCGGCGATGTCCACGGTGCCGGCGTCGGCGGTCAACAGGAAATGTTCGACGATGGTCGTGCCGTCGAGCAGGACATCTCCCTTGCGAACCCGGAACTCGCGGGTATGGTTGAAGCCCGCTTCATTCAATCGCACGTTGAGTGCCCCGAAGGCAGGCAGCGTCTCGATGTCCAGCGCGACCTTGCCGGCCTGTCCGCCCTCGCCCGCATGCGCCGCGATCGCGCCGTCCAGCATGACGCTGCCGCCGCCGGCCGCGGCAAGCGTCAAGGTTCCGGCGTTGCCGCCACGCGCGTCCGCCGCGAGATTCAGGCTGCTGCCCGCCCGCAGATCGACGTTGCCGCCCACGGCCGACAAGGCAATGCGGCCTGCATCCGCGAACTCGGCCACGTCGTAGAACGCCTTGGCAAAACCGCCGACATCGATGCGCGCCCCTTCGGCCACGACCAGGTCGCCATGGGTGGCCACCATTTCCACGGCACCGCCTAGCGCGGCGACATGTCCGTTCACGTCGATGCTTGCGCCCGTGAACGAAAGCCGGGCGCCCAGGCTATCCTGCGGAGCAAGGCCGGAAGCGTTGCCGTCCGAGGCTTCGATCGCCAGGCGGCCCGTGGTCGCCAGATGCTGCGCGGCGCCGCCACGGCCGGTCACCAGCGGAGTCGCCAGCGTCAGGGCAGCCCGCCCGGCATCGACGCCGCCCGTCCCTTCCGCCACGATCTGCGTGCGGCCGGCGAAGGTCATGCCGTCGAAGCCGCTGAACCGCTTCGACCCTTCTCCCAGCACCAGCATGTCGGCGTCCAGGACGAGATGCCCGCGGCCGGCGCCCGCCTCTCCCGCATGGCCGCCGCTGTTGGCCAGGACGATCGTGCCTCCTCTTACCGTGATGTCATGGTCGCCGTGGCCGGCGAACGATGTGCCGTCGAAGGTCAGCGAAGACACGCCGGCCTTGCCCAGGTCCAGCGACGAATGGAAATCGAAGCTGGAATAGCTGCGCAAGGTCAGGTGACGGGAGTCCGACAATTGGCCGAGCGTAGCCGTATCGAGCACCATGCCCGACCCGCCGCCAAAGCCTATGCGCCCCGCCGCCACCGACAGATCGTCGGCGGAAATTCGTGCGCCTGCAGCCAGCTCGGTCGTGCGTGTCGCATCGATCAGCAGCGACGCGCCGCCTTCCAGGACCGCGCCCGCCCCCACCACGGCCAGCCCGCCTCGCGTCGTATCCACATTCTGGCGAATGACCTTGAGCGCATCGCCATTCGCGACCCTGATCAGGGCCCCCCAATCGGCCGCGGGACTCGTCAGCACGTCATCCGCGGCATCGAGTTCGTTGATCACGCCATCCCAGTTATCGTCGAGATTGCCGTCGGGATCCGTGTAGACCGCTTGCCGCTGCGGCTGGACGACCAGATCCCCGGTGCCTCGGGCGGCGTCGCCGCGGGCATGGATCACGCTGCCCCCATCGACGGCGACGCGATCGCTCGCGGCCAGGATGATCTCCGGACCGTACAGCGCCGACCCGGCATCGTTGCGGACGATGATGTCGCTGGCCGTGACATCCAACATGAGGCCCTGCGGGGCGCCCTGGCGGCGGCCGCCTATGAGCAGGCTGCCGGCGCCGAACGTCGACAGGCTTGCGGCGTCGATGACGAGATAGCCTTCGCCCCGCAGCGCCGCGGCGTCCTGCCCCTTGCCGAGAATGGCGATCTTTTCTCCGGCGATGTCCACGAGCCCGCCACGGCCTTCGCCGGCGGGCGCGGAGCGCAGGGAACCGTCCAGCAGCAGGGTCTGTCCGGCATTGAACACCACGGCGCCGCCGTCGCGGGGCAGGCGGGGCGTCACGATGTCCTGGCCGGTCAATCGGTACTGCGTCAGCTTGAAGGCATCGGACGAGAAGAACTCGTTGGCGAACGCTTCGTTGTATTCCGTGTAGCGCCGCACCGTGCTGCCCGGCAGGACTCGCCAGACCGCCGCCGTCACGGGCTCGAAACCGTCATACGCGTTGCCCCGCCGCCCCTGCATGACGAGGCTGCCGTCAGGCGTTTCGAAGCCTGGCCGGTCCGGACCGGACCACGACCTACCCGTCGCCTGCACCGCGAAGGCGCCAGGCAGCAGGGCGTACCTTGCCGGCAAAAGGGTGTACCAGCCCGACGCCAGGCCGGGCCCGCCGGCCAGCCATACGCGCTCGCCCGCGGGCAGGCCGCTGAATGGCGCCGCTCCCGGCGCATCGGGCACGATCGCATACATCCCCGGCATGGCCAGCACGTCGTGCGATCCGCCCGGGCCGGGCACGTGTTCCCACGCATACAGATCGCCGCCGCCGGAAATGTCGACCACCGCCCCGGCGACCACCGCCACGTCGGGCGCCTGCAGCGAAATGCGTTTTTCGGGCGGCACGGCCAGCATGGCCTGCGACGTGCTGGACCCGTCATCGGCTTTGGTCGGGTCCCGCCACTGCTCGTCGTTAGACAAGGTTCCGTACGGGACGGCGATACCGGCCCCGGCGACCGAGGTCAGGCTGCCCGTGCCCAGGACGAGACGCTGGCCGGCAACCAGCTCGATGGTTCCCAATGGCGCGCGCAGCACGCCGTCCTGCTGGATGACCGGAGCCTCGATACGTAGCGTGCCGCCCGCCGAGAGCGGCACCGGAAGGTCGCCGCCCAGGCGCTCGACCCGGATGGCGTTGCCGGCGCGCAGCGTGGCGGTCATCGCCGTGCCGGGATAGACCTGGCCTGCCTCCAGCACCAGGTCGCCGTCTACGTCCAGGTCTACCCGCAGCGCCTCGTTACCGGTCATTTGTTCCGGCAATGCGCTTCCCAGGCGGATCTCGCCGGCCCGGAAGCGGGTCTCGCCGAATCCCGTGATCCGGGCCCGGCCGCCGCCGGCCGCCAGCGCGGCGGCATCGGCCACGACATCGATCAGCTCCGCATTCAGCGCCAGCCGGCCCGCGCCGCCTTGCGCAACCGGCGCGGAACCGCCCGGCGTGGCCATCGCGCTCAGGGCGATGTGCGGCGCACGCAGCGACGACGAGGCCCCTTTGTGTCCCACCAGTTGCCCGCTCAAGACCATGGATCGGTTCGCCGACACGTCCACGCCATCCAGCCTGATGGCTCCCTGCACTGAATTGACCAGGGCCAGGTCCGCGAATCCTCCGGCGGCGAACGCGCCCGGCCTCACGGTCAGCGCGTGGATCTTGCCGGGACTCTGCAACACTTCCCGCAACAGGTCCGAGTAAAGCAGGCTGTCGCGGAAGAAATCGAGCGCCGCATCGCTCAGGCCGAATGCCGCCGGATCGAGCGGTTCGGCTTCGAGCGCGGGAGCCGGCAGCCCTTCGGACAGCACCAGCTCCTTGCGGTCTTCCAGATGAGCCAGCAGGGCGGACGGAATCACGAAAGGCGCGGCCCCGCCGATCAACGGGCTCCAGTCGAAGTCCAGCGCTTCCTGCCAGTTGCTGTAGTCGCAGACGCCATTGCCGGCCAGGCCATAGCAGTCGGGATCCATCCATTGCACCGCCTGCCGCAGCCTTTCCGCCGAGGAACCGTCGGGCCCGCTCGCCGCCTGCATGTCGAAGCGCAGCCGCCCTCCGGCGGCGCGAGGCCCGCCTGCCAGCCCGCGCAGCGTGCTTTCGACCAGCCCGGTTCCCGAGATCGAGATCGAGCCGCCGTTGCTGTCCAGCGTGACGGCCTGCGGATCGCGCGGTCCCCATGGACCGTACGACGGCTCGTCGATGCTTCCCGAGGCGCCCGAAACGTCCACCAGCCCTCCCCGGGCCAGGGACAGCCTGGCGGTGTTGATGGAAATGGCGCCGCCGTCGCGCACCTCGCCCCGGCGCCAGCCGCGCGCGTCGCGATAGATCACCGGCGTGCCGCGCGCGAGCAGTTCGCCGCCGGCGGACAGCGTCACCTGCGTGCCGGCCAGGTCGATACGGCCGGAAGGCGCCTCCAGCCGGCCCGCCACCACCACGGTACCGCCGTTGACCCCGGCCGCCAGCGCCAGCGAGCCGCCCACCTCGGTGCGCACGCGCGCGCCCTGGCCCACCACGATGTCGCCGCCGCGGGTACCCAGGGACAAGCCCGACGCGCCGCGCGTCACACGCTGCTCCAGACGCGGCATGGTGGCAGGCAGGTGGTCCGCCAGGCGCTCTCCCGTCGCCAGCCGATGGTAGTCGAGCAGCGCCAGATCGAGCCCCACGGCGGCCTGCACGATATCGGCACCTTCGGGAATGACAATGTCGCCGCCGTCGGACATGACAGAGATGGACACGTTTCCGAAGCCATCCTGGGCAAACAGCGAAGCCGGCACGTGCAGTGCCGCATCATCCCGTTCCACCGCGCCGATCGTGACCGAGTCCGTCGTCATCAGAGCCAGGCTGCCGGCGTTTCCAAGCGCGTAGGCCCGCAGGTCCAGGGCCTCCAGGTCCATGCCCGCGCGCAGGCCGCCCAGACGCACGCTTCCCGCGTTGCCGGCCCGCAGTATCGGCTCGCCCCGCGAACCGCTTTCCACTCGCCCGCCTCCGGACACGTCGATGATCGCGCCGGGCGCGGCAACCAGCTCGCCCACGCCCAGGTCGACGGTACCGGCATCGATGGCCCATGCGGACGGCATCGCACCGTCGCGCCACCGGTTGACCCATTGTCCGCCGGCATCCAGCCGGCTGTCCGCGCCCAGGAACAGCCGGCCCGCGGAGGAGTCCAGCCGGAGGGATCCGCCCGGCGCCCGGATCGTGCCATCGATGTAGATGTCCGAGGTCGATCCTTCGCCCCCCGACACGAACAACGATGCCCCTGGCGACAGTTCCAGCACCGCATCCGCGGCCAGGACGAAATCGCCGCGGACGATGTTGAGGGCGATCTCTCCCAGGCCCGAGCGGCTGAGCCCATCGGCCAGCAGGTGTGTCAGCTTGCGCGATTTCGACGGGTCGGCCATGTAGAACTCGTCACCCAGGGCCGAAGTCGAGACGAAGTCCGCGCCCAGCCGCAGCGGATCGTTGCCGACGACGATCTTGCCGGGCGACCAGGGTTTGTCCTCGACCGAGCCGCCTCCGAGTTCGAGCCTGCCCCCGCCGTTGCCACCCGACTGTTGCCGATCGCCGATGATCGTACCGCCCCAGACCTCGCCTTCCAGCACCATCGCATCGCCGGCGAAGACCTGGACCGATCCCGCGTTGCGGCCTTCGACGTACCCCCCTTCCATCGCATTGGCGCCGATGACCGGACTGCGCCAGGTCTCCTTGACTCCCCAGCGCGGGCTGGACGATGCGTACTGGCCCGCGATGCCCACATACCCGATATCGGGCAGCGCACGGTCCATGGTGTAGAGCCTGCCGTCCGCCCCCAGCAGCTTGGTCGCCGTGTTGACACCGTCCGTGTACCGCACCGAGCCACCCGAGATGTCCAGCATCGAACCGCCGCGGGTGATGACCGAGCCGCCTGCCCGCATCGTGATGGTGCCCGCATCGGCCGACAGCTCCGCCAGGTCTGTCTTGCCCACGCCCACCCAGCCGGCGACGTCGCCCAGGGGCGTGCCTATCCACTCGCCCGGCACGTAGCCCACCTGGCCGCTGCCGTTGTCTTTCTGCACCCAATTGACGCCGGCCATCGGACCGTCCGTAAAGATGCCGTTGGCGCGACGGTCGACAATGAGCTTCGACCCCCGCAGCCACGAGTCGCGCAGCAATGGAGAGTCGCGCAACTCGTTGATGCGCAGCTCGACCTCGACGAAATTGCGTGCCATGGGCACCAGCACGTCCCTCACGCCGGCCACGCTCAAGAACGCGTCGCTGTCGATGTAGATCCGGCTGGCATCGCCCACGCTGCCGGGTTTGTACCAGGGCTGCTGGGTGAACAGAGGATTGACCGCCGACTCGAGGTTGATGGTGCCGGCCGGCACCAGCACGCCCGCTTGCGGCTTGAGATCGATCAACTGCCCATACAGGTCCACCCGGCCGGGTTGGTAGCGGGTGGCAAGCGCGGAGGCTTCGATCTCGCCGATGTCGGATGCATCGGGCAGAACTTGTGTCACGCTGGACGGCCCGAGCGTCAGCGTGCCGGCCGACCAGTTCACCAGTTCGTTCATGCCGTCCGCATACATGTGCGTGCCGAGCCCCCAGGCACGCAGCAGGATGGAGCCGCTGCGATTGTTGAGCGCGGTCGTCGCGGTCAGCGCGCCAAGCTGCCGCACGTCGCGCGCCTGCAGCGTGATGTTGCCGCGGTCGGACCGGATGTTGCCGGTGTTGACCACCTCGTAGCCCACCTGCGCGGCCCGCTGGGCCATCTCGGGAAAGACCACATCGCGCAGGCCGGCCACGAACTGCGCATCGCCATAGACCGGCGACAGGCCCAGCGCTCCCGCGACCTGTCCGCCGGTGAACGCCCAGCCGGGCACGGCCGACACGGCGACGTCCAGGCCGCGCACGCCCGCGGGGTCGTCCAGGCGCGGCGTGGCCAGGAACACATTCTCTCCTGCCGCCAGGATGACCTGGCCGTCGGGCGCCGACAGAGCGCCGGCGTTGCGCACCTTGGGCGCGAACAGCATCAGCTTGCCGCCCTGCCCTGTGGCCAGCGTGGCGCCCGCCTCGACGACGACCTCGCCGGGCGGGGCTCCCGGCACGAAGCGGTCGATGGTTCCCAGCTTGTCCGGTGTCGTGCCGTCTCCGGGCTGGTACCCCGACTGCCCATAGATGACAGGCTGCTCGGTGGTGAACTCGCCGAACTGGGGAATGGCGAAATCGTTGCCCCCGTTGCTCATCCGCCGGGGATTGTTGATGCCCAGCTTGAACTGTTCGTCGGTCAGCCGCAGCGAGCTGGCCACCAGGGAGCGGGTATTCACCTGGCTCGTGCCGGTGAACAGGATGCCGTTGCGGTTGACGATATAGACCGAGCCTTCGGCCTGGATCCGGCCGGCGATCTGGCTGGGGCGGCCGCTGGGATCGTTCACCCGGTTCAGCGCGATCCAGGTGTTGGAGCCGTCGGCCTGGGCGCCTCCACGCTGGTCGAACCTGACCGTGGTGTTCCGGCCGACGTTGAACGTCTCCCAATTCAGGATCGCCTTCTCGGCGGTCTGGCCGATGACCACTTCGGTCCTGCCTGCCGACTGCGTCTGCACGGGAGCCTGGGCGTTGAGCCAGCCGGCGGTCAGGCTGTTCCCGTCCACCTTCAGGCCGCCCTCTCCCAAGCCGTCGACGAGGTCCGGGCCCCGGCCCCATGCGGCCTCGCGCGCCGCTGCCTGCACGGCCTGCTGTGCCGCGATCGCGCGGGCGGCCAGGTTCAGGTTCTCGTACGAGCGCTGCGCATTGGCGCGTTGCGCCGCATTGATGCCGGCCAGGCTGGATGCCGGCGCGCCGTTGGGCAGGCGGCCGGTCGTCGCGGCGTTGGCCTGCGCCGCCCCCTTGGCGGCGAACCATGCGGGGCTGAAGGCCTGCTGCGCCTGGACGCTTCCCACCATGCCGCCTGCCGCCAACGCCATGGCGATGGCGCGCGCCACGGGCGCCGGCTTGAAGTGCCGCCACTCCTTGCGTGTCATCCCACGTCCCATGTCGCCGCGCCCCCGTGTACCCATGACCGATCCCGCCAATAGTTGAGCCATTGCCATGCCGGCGGCATCGCCGCCGGCCGTATCCGCGCGAATCCCGCACCATCCGCCGGTGCGTTTCCGGATCCGATGCGCTAAGACGGAACGTGGTTTGGAAAAACCGCAGGTTTTTTCGATCAGCTGAGAATCAGCAATCCGCCGGGCAGCGAACGGGCGTGCAAATCGAAATTGTGTTGAAGCTGGGAAAGCGCCGAGTCGAGCGCCGCGATCACGAAACGGCCCGTTACCGGACGCTGTGCGGCCGCATCGTTCAGCAACATGATCTTCCCTGGGCGATAGCGGTTGATCTCGTCCAGCACGTCGCCCAGCCGGGTATGGTTGAAGACCAGCTCCCCCCTGCGCCATGCGGACACGTTGCCCGGATCGACCGCGGCCACTCCGCTCAAGGATGTCTCGTCATAGACGGCCTGCGTCCGCGCTTGCAACATGGCGCCGCCGGCCGGATGCTCGATACGGACCAGCCCGGCGATGCAGGTCACGCAGACCCGCCCCTTCAGGTTCCGCACCTCGAAGCTTCCCGTCTGCGCCGTGCTGCGGCCGGCACCGGCCATCACGGTGAAGGCCCGGCCCGCGCCGTCGAAATCGATGGCGGCCTCGCCCGCCAGCAGCTCGATGCCATGCATGCCGGTACCCGCGCCCTGTTGCCGGATGCGCGTCTGGGTATTGAGTGTGACGTTGACATGTGCAAGGCTCAGGGCCTGCTGCTCACCGGCGGCGGTGTGGAAATCGGCCCCCCATGTGGCAAAGGGCGGCCACACCCCCGCCGGCGGATAAAGCACCGCCACCGAAGCTGCCGCGGCCACCCCCGCGGCGGCCCCCAGGAACGCGCGTCGGCCGTGCCTCGGAACACGCAGTGTGCGCTCGTGAAAGGCCGCGGCCTGGGCATTGGTTCGCAGCATCTCCGCCACGCCGGGGCCCAGTTCGTCCCACCGCCGCCGGACATCCCGGAATGCCTGCTGGTGAGCCGGGCTGGCATGCAGCCATCGCTTGAACGCCTCGGCATCCCAGGGCTTGACGTCGCCCGACGCAAGCGTGCGCAGCCACAGGCGCGCCTGCCGCTGGATCGCGTCGGCCGAGGCCGAAGAGCTGTCGAAAGATGTCGAGCGTCTCATCGCATGAACTTGTCGTGGGTGCCAGCCGTCCTGGCCAGCGCCGGCCGGATTTCCCATGGATCGACTATGACGGTTTGACGACCGCCATAACCGCAACTATTTTTCATTTGCCATCCGGGCATCCAGATATTCGTGCGCGCGCTTCAGATCCATCTCCACGGTTCGCAGCGACACGCCCAGGCGCCGGGCCACTTCCTTCTGCGCCATGCCTTCCAGGCGCACCAGCACGATGACTTCGCGCTGCCGGCTGGGCAGACGGTTCAACATAGCGACCAAGGCGGCAAGGTCGGAGCGCGCCTCGGCCTGTTCGGCCGGGCCGGGCGCCGGATCCGCCAGCTCCAGCAGGGCGCTGACCTCCTCATGCGGCAACGACTGGCCATGCCGGCGCTGGATGTCCACCGCCGCGTTGGCCGCCATGCGCATCAGATACGCCCTCGGACTCTGCACCGACCCGATGCCGCCGGACTTCTCGCTGTTCAACCGCAGCCAGGTGTCCTGCAACGCATCGCCGGCCAGATCGGCATTGCGCAGTACGCGCGCCAGCCGCAACTTCAGTTCGCCGTAACGCTTGGTCAGGTAATCCAGCAGAATGGGTTGCGCGCCCTGGGACATGGTCAGGGCGCTCCGCAGTGCCGCCAGCCGGCCGGATCGCCGGGATCGTTCGGCAGCACGATCATGGTCAACGGCTGCGGCATGCCGGACGGCGGCGGCATCTCCATCCGCACCAGGCCGATCGCACTGCGCACCGCCCGGTCGCGCACCGCGTCTCCCGTCGATTCCAGCAGTTGGACCGCCCCTACCCGCCCCTGGCCGTCGATCCGGAACCGCAGCAAGGCACGATACGCGCCAGGCATGGTCGCGGGCGAATCGCACAAGGCGTCCCACAAGCGCGCCTGGACCCGGGCCGGATAGTCGCCGGCACGATTCAGCGCCGACGCCATGGACCACGCCAGACCCTGGACGGGCTTCAGCACGAATGCATCCGCGGGGCCGTTCGCTATGCTTTCCGCCTCCAGACCGCTTCCCGCCAGCAATTGCGCCAGACCTTCGTCGGATGTGTAACGCCCCTTCACCGCCGACGACCTGCGGCCGGCAACCGTTTCGCTGCGAACCAATGCGGCGCGGCGGGTCAGCGAGGCATAGCGGTGCAGCGCGTCGGCCAGCGGCATCGCGGGAATGTCGAACTCGAACACAGCCTGTGCCCGGTCCGCCGCGGGCTGGGCGGAACTCGAATCCTCAGGAGAGAAAACGCGTGGCGACTCGGCGCCCGAGGCTGGATCGGACCCGCATGCTCCCCAGGCCATCAGTCCGGAACCGATCAACCCCGCAGCCATGGCACGCATTCTGGCCGGCCTTTGCGTCCCGTCCCGAGGGAGATTGGAAAGATTGATCGCATCCGCACGAACTGGAAAGCATTCTCGGACCGCGCATGGTGACAGGCGGATATGTCGGTTTGGTTACTCGGCTGAGCAACAACCGCCGGACGCAGGACAAGACACTAGTCATAGTCCTTCAGGAATTCGGCAACCCGGCGCACGAACGCCTGCGTGACCAGCGACCGAGGCTTGCCCGCCGGAAACAGCATCGCGAAGTCATTGAAAAAGGCCGGCTCGAACCGGCGCGCAACCAGGCCGCGCCCCGAAAAATCGTGGGCAGTGACGGGATCGACAATGCTGTAGCCCACCCCTTCGGCCACGAACGCGCACATCGACGCGAACAGCGGCGTCTCGACCTTGATGGACAGGGTGGCGCCATTTTCGGCGAACAGCTCCTGCAGGCGCTGCGTGCGGATGTGGTCGCGCGGCGCTGTCACGATGGGCAGTCCGCTCAGGTCGGCCGGACGGATGACATCCTTTCCCGCCAGCGGATGCTGTGCGGGCAGGACACAGACGCAGCGCAGGCGGAGCTTTTCGGCGTCGACCCATCCTGGGTCATACGCCGTCTCCGAGAATCCGATGTCGAACTGCTGGGTGGTGACCAGGGTCACGACCGTGGGTGAGCTGCGTGCCTGCAAGGTGACGTTGACGCCCGGGTAGTCCCGCAGGAAGTGGGCGGCGACGCGCGGCAGGAATTCGAGCGCCAGCATGGGAAGCGCCGCGATCCGCAAGCTGCCCGCCTTCGCATCGCGGATATCTGCCGCGAGCTGCGCTATGCCGTCCAGCCCTTGAAGCGCGCCCACCACCGCGCCGTGGAGATACTTGGCCTCTTCGGTGGGCTGCAGGCGGCTTTTTTCGCGCACGAACAGGCCAAAGCCGAGATCGGACTCCAGCCCCGCGATCAGGGTACTGATGGCGGGCTGCGACAACCCGAGCCGCACGGCGGCCCCCGTCACGGTTCCCGCGACCATCACTGCGTGGAAAGCCTCGAGCTGACGCACTTTGAACATGGCGGAATCGGGTATAGGCGATTTTTATGGGTTCAGAGAAAAACAGGATTGGATCGCGGATTTCGGCGTCTGTATGCTGGGGACAGTAGCGCATCCGCGGAAATGATAGTGCTCGAAACCGGGGGAAGAATCATGAAACATGCAACAGCGTGGGGCTTGAAGTTCTCTCTGGGGGCGCCGTTGGCCGCCGTCCTGGCGGGCGGGCTGGCCTTCGCGCCTCGCGCGGGCGCGGCCGACGACTACCCCAGTCGGCCGATCCGCATGCTGGTCGGATTCTCGGCGGGCGGCGCCACCGACCTGTCCGCACGCATGATCGCGCTGCAGTTGTCCGAGCGGCTCGGGCAGTCGGTCGTGGTGGAGAACCGTCCCGGCGCGGGCGGCAGCATCGCGGCCAGTGCCGTGGCGAAGGCTCCCGCCGATGGCTACACCCTTCTTTACACCTCGGCGGCCCACGCCATCAATGCCGCGCTCTACAAATCGCTGCCCTTCGATCCGGTGGCCGATTTCCAGCCCATCACCACGGTGACCACCACGCTCAATGCGCTGATCGCCCATCCGTCCCTGCCCGTGCGCGGCGCCGCCGAGTTCATCGCCTACGCCAAGGCGAGCCCGGGCGGCGTCAGCATGGCTTCGACCGGTATCGGCTCGTCCAGCCACATGGCGCAGGTCCTGTTCACCAGCATGGCCGGCATCCAGGTCAATCACGTGCCCTACAAAGGCACCGGCGAAGCCATACGCGACATCGTTTCCGGCGAAGTCAAGGTCACCATCGACGCCGTCACGGCCTACCTGCCCTACCTGCGGAACGGCAGCCTCAAGGTGGTCTGCCTGGGCGACGTCCGACGCAGCGCGCTGCTGCCCGATGCCCCCACCTGCGACGAAACGGGCCTGCCGGGCTACGCGGTCAGGAGCTGGCAGGGGGTGCTCACCACGGCCAACGTTCCGCGCAACGTCGTGGATCGGCTCAATCGCGAAATCAATGCGATCCTGAAATCGCCCGAGACGATCCGGCAGATGCAGGCGGCGGGCGCCCGCCCACTGGGAGGCACGCCGGAGGAGTATGCGGCGATCATCAAGCAGGACATCGCGAAGCTCAAAGAGCTGGTCTCCCTGGCCGGCATCCAGCCGCAATGACACGCGGGGCAACCATGAACAGACCGACACCCACGGCGGCGCAAGCGGAAGAGACCGCCCGCCGCATCCACGCCGAGCACATCGTCATCGACTCGCTCGCGCCCAGCTTCGTCGACGAATGGGCGCTGACGCCCGCCATGATCGAGATCGGCAAGGCCTTGCAGGCCCAGGGCGGCTCGCGCCCCGCCATCAAGAAGGCCATGGCCGAACACCTCATCGCGCAGTGCGCGCACGATCCCGGAACACGCGAAACCTATCTTTCGTACTGGCGGCGCTCGGGTGTCACGGCATGCAACTACACCTTGTACGCATCCGGTCCGCCCGACACCGCCCTGGACGCGACGATCGCCAGCGCGCGGCGCGCCGAAACGCTCATGGCCTCGCTGGGCGGACAGGTGACGCTGGCCACCTGCGCCGCGCAACTCGAGGCTGCGCACCGCGACGGCCGGCACGCCGTCATGTACAACCTGCAGAACGCCGAGCCCGTCGGGGCCGACCTCGATCGGGTGGAAGTCCTGCACGAACTCGGCGTACGCAGCATGCAGCTCACATACAACCTGCGCACCCGCTTCGCCGACGGCTGCCTGGAGACGAACGACGGCGGCCTGAGCCGCTTCGGCGCCGCGCTGATCGAGAAGATGAATGCGTGCCGCATGATGGTCGACCTCTCGCACGCCAGCGCGAACACCGCGCGCGACGCGGTGGCCGCATCCCGGGCTCCGGTCGTGGCCACGCACACCGCCGCTCGCGCGCTCAGCGGCCACCCTCGCGGCCTGCCCGATGACGTACTGAAGGCCATCGCCGACGGCGGGGGCTACGCCGGCGTGGTGGTGCTGCCGGCCTTCATCCTGCCGGCCGAAGGCGACGGCCGCGCCGAGAAACACGGCAAGCCGCGCAGCTGGGCCACGCTCGACACCGTCGTCGACCACCTCCAGCACCTGGTCAATGTAATGGGCGAGGATCACGTCGGCGTCGGTACCGACTGGGGCAAGCCCTACTACAACGCACTGGCCTGGACGCCGTCGATGATCCGGCCCGAGAGCGGCAGCTTCAACTGGGTAGGCTGGCGCCCGCAGGACCGCTTCGATCCGAACGCGCAGACGCTGGACCTGGAAACCTGGGACAAATGGCCGAACCTGACCGCCGCCATGCTGCGCCGGGGCATGGCCGAATCCACCGTCGTCAAGATCGTCGGCGCGAACTACATGCGCGTATTCCGCGAGATATGCGGATAGCGGCAACGCCATCGCCCGGCCCGGAACAGCGTATCGCCGTGATAGGCGCGGGCATCGTCGGCGCATGTATCGCTCATGCCTTGCGCCGACGTGGCGCCGACGTCGTGCTGATCGACCGTGACGAGCCTGGCCGCGGTTGCAGCTTCGGCAACCTGGGCGCGATCAGCATGAGTTCCGTCGCCCCGCTGGCCATGCCCGGCATCCTGGCCTCGCTGCCCAGCATGCTGCGCGATCCCGAAAGCCCGCTATTCCTTCCCCTGGGCTACCTGCCTCGAGCGCTGCCCTGGCTGCTCAGGTTCCTGGCGTCGGCCCGCGCCGCCAAGGTCGCGGAAGCGTCGCGCACGCTGGCACGCCTGCACGCCGGCGCCGTCGCGGCGCACCAGGCCCTTGCCCGCGAAGTCGGCGTCCCGGAACTCATCCTTCAGCGCGGCCAGCTTCACCTCTATCCCGACAGCCGTGCCCACGCCCAGGACGAAGCCGCGTGGCGGCTGCGCGCCTCGCACGGCTTGCCCTTCACGCTGCTCGACCGTCCCGGCATCCTGGAACTGGAACCGCATGTGGGCAAGCGCTACACGGTTGGCGTATTCCTGCCCGACGACGGAACCATCCTCAATCCGCTGCGCTATGTCCAGGCCATCGTGCGGGCGTTCGCCGCGCGCGGCGGCGAGGTACGGCGCGACGAGGTGCGGGCGCTCAAGCGCGACGGCGACGGATGGGAGCTGAATTCCGGACGAGGCGGCGAACATTTTTCCCGGGTGGTGGTGGCCGCCGGCGCATGGTCCACGCGCCTGCTGGAGCCGCTCGGCATCCGGCTGCCGCTGGAGAGCCAGCGCGGCTATCACGCACAGTTCTCGGGCTGTGCCGGGCTGGTCTCGCGCTCGGTGGTGCTGGCCGACCGCAAGATATTCCTGGCCCCGATGGAGGACGGACTGCGGGTAGGCGGCACGGTCGAGATCGCGGGCCTCGACCGTCCCCCGGACATGCGCCGCGCGCGCCTGCTCGAACGCATCGTACGCGAAACCTTCGACGGACTGGCTAACGCAACGGCTACACACTGGATGGGCCATCGTCCCTGCATGCCCGATTCGCTGCCCGTCATCGGCCCGGCCACTGAACCCGGGTTGTGGCTGGCCGTGGGACATGGCCATCTCGGCATGACGGATTCGGTCAATACCGCGCAGCGGATCGCCGAGAGCATGCTGGCGCGGCATCCGCGGTAGATGAAGGGCCGGCGATCAGGACGAAATGGTTAGGCAGCTCAACGCTCCTGGGCCCTCCCCTCTGATCGGCTGGAACGATTTGAGACAGTTTTCCGCCGTGCCCTGCCATCCCATTCAGTAGGATACGCAAGTCGGGCAGCGCGGAGGAGCCGGGGTGATGACGCAAGACCTTGAACCGAACAAGGGCGCGGCCGAACCCTTGGTTGCTCACGGCGACATCCTGCGGAGCCTGTCTTCCCTGAGTGCGGTGAGGCTCGCCGCGGGGTTGACCAGTGCCGCGATCATCATTGCCGGCCTGTTCTTCGGCCAGGAAATATTGATACCGCTGGCGGTGGCCTTTCTGATCAGCTTCGCGTTGAGCCCCGCGATCGCCAAGCTGGAAAGACTCGGCCTTTCCCGATTGCCCGCGGTCATGCTCACGATGATCGTGGTCGTGATCCTGATGGGTGGCTTCGGGCTGGTGCTCGGCTCTCAACTTCGCGCGCTCAGCCAGGAACTGCCCACCTATCAGTCCACGATCCGGTCCAAGCTCGCGGACCTGCGCAAGAATCTTTCCGGGCCGGGCATGCTGGACGGCGCCATGCAAACGGTGGACACCGTGCAGAAAGAGGTGGAGTCGCCGGCAACGCACGCCGACGATGCGCCGCAGCGCGTGAGCGTGGTTCCGGCACCGCCCACGCCATTCGACACGGCCAAGGCATGGCTCGTCCCGGCGCTCGCGCCGCTGGCGAACGCCGGCATCATCTTCGTATTCGTCTTCCTCATGCTGGTGGACCGCAGCGACCTGCGCATGCGCCTCCTTCGCCTGCTTGGCGGCAACCTGCACCGCTCCACGGATGCCATGGAAGAGGCCGGCACGAGAATCAGCAAGTACCTGCTGATGCAATTGCTGGTCAACGTCACCTATGGCTTGCCCATGGGAGTCGGGCTGTGGCTGATCGGCGTACCCGGCGCCTTGCTGTGGGGGACGATCGCCGCCGTGATGCGGTTCATTCCCTACATAGGACCGATGATCTCGACGGTCTTCCCCTTGGGCCTGGCCTTCGCCGTCGACCCGGGATGGAGCATGGTGCTGTGGACCCTCGGGCTCATCATTGTCCTGGAGGTCATCAGCAACAACGTGGTCGAACCCCTGCTCTACGGATCGAGCACCGGCCTGTCCGCGATTTCACTCATCGTCTCGGCCACCTTCTGGACTGCGTTGTGGGGCCCGGTCGGCCTGGTGCTCTCCACGCCGCTCACCGTGTGCCTGCTGGTCGTGGGCCGCAACCTGCCTCAATTGCAATTCCTGGATACGCTGCTCGGCACCTCGCCGGCGCTGGACTTGCCTACCCGGGTATATCAACGCCTGCTGGCGGACGATTCGGACGAAGCTCTGGACATCGCGCAGGTCGAAATCGAACGATCCTCGGTGCAGGCCTTCTACAACGACGTGGCCGTTCCTGTCCTGGGGCTGGCAAGCCAGGACTACCAAGGCCAGGCGACCCCCGAGCACCATCTGCGCGTCATCAACGGCATGGAGACGCTGATCGAAGCACTCCGGGAAGACCATACCGGCGGCGACGCAGGCGCAGGCAAGCCCAGGGTCGTCTGCATAGCGGGAAAATGGGAAGTCGACACCCTGGCGGCCGACATGCTGGCCCATGCCCTGTGCCTGGCGGGGATCTCCGCCGACTTCCGTCCCGCCAGCGCGCTCACCTCGCGCCACCTCGATGGGCTGAAGCTCGACGACGCCGACATCGTCGTCCTGGGCTACATGAGCGAACAGCCGATTGCCGCGGCACGCCAGCTCTGCCGCCGCATACGGCGCAGATGGCCACATCCGCGTACCGTCCTCGCACTGCTGAACCTGCCCGAGTCCTTTCCCATGGAGGAAGCGCGGAACGCCATCGGCGCGGATGAACTTGCCACGTCGGTGAATGAAGCCGTCGAACGCATCCGCATCATGCAAGCGCCTGCCCGGGTCGCCGCCACGCCGGTCGAAACCGGCGACGCTGCGGGGAAGCCAGTAGAACCATTGCTGGCGCACTGCGCCGCGAACGAGTCGATGCGGCAGGATCTCCATGACTTGGCGAAAAAGACCGCCGACGCCTTCGGCGTCGAATGGGCAGTGATTGCCATCATCGATACCCGGAACGAATACATCGTGGGGCAGAACCAGGTACTACCGGACATGGCCTTCGATCAGTCAGGCCTCTTGGCAATCGCTCGCCAGGACGGCATCGGTTATCACGTCGTGCAACGGGGAACGCCCATCGCCATTGCCGACATCCAGCGCGAGCCAAGCCTGGCCGATCATCGTATCAGCACCACCCTGCATGCCCGCTTCTATGCGGCGGCTCCCTTGATGACGTCAGACGATCAGGTCTTCGGCGCGCTCTGCATCCTGGACGATGCGCCCAGGGACATCACGGAGCGCGATCAGGAACTATTGGAGCGCCTGGCTGACGAGGCGACATTCCTGATCACCGGTCAATCCGCCGATGCCACCCAGGCGCCAGCCCAGGGCGGCCAGGAAACGGCGACCGTGGGCCAGAAAGTACCCGAGTGAGACCGGGCGTGCCGCACACGGCCGCGCTCGACGCGCAGCGCTTCCTGGAACTGGAGGGACCAGGCGGCGTGAGCGAACCAGTCACCATGGCGGCTTGAAGTACGCCTTACCCCAACTTCTCTTTCAACCCCGGCTCATACTGGCCATCCAGCAGGATGAATGCCACTCGAGCGGGTTCCGTGCCACGATTCGACCAGGCATGGTTTGTCCCGCACTGGACCAGGACGTCGCCGGCCCTCAGCGTGACTTCGCTATCGTCCAGCAGCATCGTGATCTCGCCTGAAAGCACGATCGCGTAATCCACCGTCTCCGTTCGATGCATCATCGGATGCCTGCCTTCGGCAGCATAGGTGGACGCCGTGGCATTGCCCATCCCCGCGAACAATTTCGCCACTTGCTCCTTGTCGAAGCTGCGGGACGCATCGGTTTCGGGAACCAGCGTGTTGATGCGGATGACACTGCCCCGTTTTGCGGGCAGTTGCCGGCGTGGTCCCAGCGTCGGCTCCGGAGCCACGGCGGAAATCGGAGCGGGGGTACCGTCCGTACGCCACACATCGGTCGACGCGTAACCGGGGCGCATATCGGAGGTATGAACGAAAGGAGCGGGACCATCGGAAATCACGACCGCGCGGCCGTTCTCGTCGTGGCCGGTCACGACCCGTCGAACATAGCCGGGGGTTCCAGGTTCGCACTTCATGCCAGTTCTCTCAATCCTATTGAATATCTATTTTCTTCGTGGCGACGATGTCTTTCCATCTTGCCGTCTCGGACTGGATGACTCGTCGCATGTGCTCGGGAGAATCCGGCAGCGGCGTGCCGCCAAGATCGGCGAACCGCTGGCGCATCTCGGGTGTCGCCAGTACCCGGTGCAACGCCTGGTTCAGCCGTTCGATCACCGCGGGGGCCATGCCCGCCGGCCCGGCTATTCCCAGAAATGACGAGGCCTCGTAGCCGGGGTATGACTCGGCCACAACGGGCACGTCAGGCAACAGCGGGGAACGGGTGGCGGAAGTCATTGCCAGAACCCGGACGCGGCCCGCCTTCATGATCGGCTCGACCACGGATAGCGTATTGAAGGTCAGATCAAGACGGCTGCCGCTCAACAACTCCGTAAGAGGCGCGGCCCCCCCTTTGTAAGGAACATGCGTCATGTCGATGCTGGCGCTCGATTCGAACGACTCGGTGGCAAGGTGGAAGAGCGAGCCCACGCCAGCCGATGAATAATTCAGCCTTCCCGGCGCGGCCTTGGCCGCCGCGACCAGGTCCGACAGCGTCTTGAATGGCGAATCGGCCGGCACCGCAATTGCCAGGGGATAGGTGATCAGCATGGAGATCCAGGAGAACCCTTGGACCGGATCGAACGGCAAACTCTTGGATGTCGCGACCAAGGTGGGATAGGCCCCGCTGACCAGCAACAAGGTGTAGCCATCCGGCCGTGCCCGCGCGACGGCATCGGCGGCAATGACGCCGTTGGCGCCGGGACGATTGTCGACCACGACGGGTTGGCCGAGGTCGGTGCTCAGGCGGGCGGCGACCAGCCGTAGAACGATGTCCGCATTGCCTCCCGGAGCAAAGCTGTTGATGACAGTGATCGGACGCGACGGATAGTCCTGGGCATGTGCGACACCCGCGCCAAGGGCGAGCCATACGGCCAGCATCGTGAACGAAGAACGAATGATGAACTTGGCCATGTTGTTTAGAACTCGTAGAGAACAGCGGGGTTGGCGACCAGGATTTGCCGGCGCAGCGCCTCGTCCGGCACCCACTGGGCGAACGCGTCCAGCAGGTCTCCATCGTTTTGCATGCCGTCGTACTGGTTGGGGTGCGGCCAGTCCGTTCCCCACAGGACGCGATCGGGCCGTACGTCGACCACGGCACGCACCAGTTGCTGCATGTCGGTCCACGGAAAATCCATCGCCGACATCCGATGCTGCCCGGATATCTTGACCCAGCAGTCGCCGCCGGAGAGCAACTGAACAAGCGCTCGGAAGCCCGGCCCCTCAAGGCTTTCCCCCAGGCGAACGCGGGCGATGTGGTCGATCACCAACGGGCAACCGATGGCGGCCAGGCGCGGCGCCAGGTCCGCCAGCTCCCGCGAACGATCGACGTGAACCACGACGTGCCACCCATAAGGCCGCACCCTGGCGGCAATGGACTCGAGCAGGTCGAAACTGGGTGTACCTTTCACGACTGTCGATAGTCTCGTGCCGCGAAAGCCCAGGTCGTGAAGCTCACGGATTTCCTTATCGGACGTGTCGGGACCGATGATCGCGACTCCGCGCAGCCTCTCTTGATTGGACTTCACGGCGGCTGCTACCGCGCGGTTATCCACGCCATGAACCGAGCCTTGCACCAGTACGCCATGGTCGATGCCCAGTACGTCGAGCATCTTCAGATAACTCTCTACCGGAGCATCGGGCGGAGTGAAGCTGCGCTCGGGAATGAAAGGATGGCGAGTGGACGGCCCAAACACATGGGCATGGCAGTCCGTCGCGCCCGCAGGCGCTAGGTAATGGGGCTTTCGCGTCTGGGGATCGGGGCCCAGGCAAGGGCGCATGATGTCTCCGTATCGTTGAAATGTTCTTACGAAGAGATGATCGGGTAATCTTGCCTTGAAGGGAAGTCACTTCCCGGCATAATGGTTTTTCCATTTCTTCCGAACCGATGTTCATGGATAAGTTCGCCGCCATTACCGTGTTCGCCAAGGTCGCCAGCCTGGGGAGCTTCACCGCTGCAGGCGGCCAGCTGAGTCTGAGCCCATCCGCCGTCACCAAAAGCGTGTCGCAGCTCGAGAAGCATCTCGGGGCGCGGCTTTTCAGCCGTACCACCCACGGCGTCGCGCTGACGGAAGAAGGCTCGGCCTTCCTGGCCCACTGCCTCCCTATCCTCCAGAGCCTGGCCGATGCGGAACGCCAGCTGTCCGCGGGGAAGCACGCGGCATCCGGCCGTCTCCGGGTCGGCATCCCCCATGCAATGGCCAGGCTCTACGTCACGCCCCGGCTGCCGGACTTCCTTGCATCGAACCCCGGCATCCAGCTCGAGCTGATACTCGTCGACCATATGATCGACCTGGTGGAATACCAACTGGATTTGGCCGTACGGGTTGGCTCACCGCGGGATGGACGATCGGTTGTGAAGGAATTGGCCCGCACGCAGCGAGTAACTGTCGCCACCCCCGCCTACCTGAAGCGCCACGGGATCCCTCGCACCGTCGAAGACCTGCGCTCCCATAACTGCATGTGTCTGCTGTTCAACGGACGGCGCCGTCTTTGGCGATTCGGGATAAAAGGACGCACCCGGTCATTCACGCCGCACGGCAACCTGGTCGTCAACAGCGGAGATGAGCTGCGCGAGGCCGTGCTTCAGGACATCGGCATCACGCAGATCAATTCGATCATGATCGAGAACGATCTGGCGCAGGGCAGACTGGTCCCCGTTCTGGCCGGGCATGTCGTACCCAGCGATACGCTTTACGCCGTCTATCTTCAGTCCCGTTTCATGCCTCCTCGGGCACGCTCGTTCCTTGATTTCCTGGACGACGTGTTCAAACCTTTTCGCCGCCCTTCACGATTGGCCTGACCCCTTGGCCAGGACTCTGCCATTCGATGGCCTCCTTCTCGATATCGTAGTCATACAGCGACTTGCGCAACGTCGAAGAGTTGGCGATCTCCCGGTCGCGCTGTCCGAGATCCGCGTACTTGGAGTCATAGCGCAAGCCATTCTTCCGGGCTTCCGCCTGCACCATCGCGGTACGGGGCCGCCGCAGCGCCTCATAGCGCTTCAGCGCGTCTTGGACCGAGTCGCCATCGGCGCATCCTTGCAGCAGGACCGCCAGGGCCGTTCCATCTTCGATGGCCTGGTTCGCGCCTTGCCCCAGGTGGGGAAGCATCGGATGGGCCGCATCGCCGAGCAATGCCAGGCGTCCGTTCACCCATTTCTCGAGCGGCCTGCGGTCGAACAGTCCCCACCAGAAACACGTTTCGACTTTGGCGAGCAATCCGGTCACGCGCGGGTCCCAGCCGGCGAATGACGCGGCGAGCTCATCACGGTCGCCGACGGCAGACCAGGATTCCGCCGTCTCGCTCGTTGTCGGGACGAAGCCGACGTAGTTCACCATTTCGCCTCGGCGGACCGGGAACACCATGAAATGCTTGCCGTCCCCCATCCAGACCTGGTGTGCCTCCCGTCTCCATTCGGGAATCCGGTCAGAGGAGATCAAGCCCCGGTATGCCCGGAATCCCGCGTATTCGGGGGCCGACGGTTCCACGACGTATTTCTGCAAGACCGAATTGATGCCATCGGCCCCGATCACGACGTCCGCGCGCGCGACGTGGCCGTTGTCGAAGGTCAGGCTTGCCCCCGCTTCATCCTGGCTGAAGCCGATGCACCGATGACCGGTATGTATGGACCCCGCGGGCATCGCATCCTCCAATACCTTCAGGAGATCGGCGCGATGCATGCCATACATCCCGTTCCAGCCGCTCGAGTCGGTGGTCAGTATCTTGCCGACGACCGAACCGTCCATGCGGTAATACTCCGACCCCTGGCCCACCCTGGCGCCGACCCGGGCCAGGGCTTCGCCCAGGCCGATCCGCTCGAGCTGCCTCAGGCTGTTGGGATAGACAAAGAGGCCTGCGCCGACTTCCCGCAGCACGCTCGACTGTTCATAGACCGCGACCTGGATTCCTCGATAGGACAACGCCACTGCGGCGGCGAGCCCGCCGATGCCACCACCCACAATGGCTACCTGAATGCTTTTCGACATCACTGATCCTTCATTTTCCGTTCTTTGAAGTGGGACCGAGCAGCTCCTTGATGGATCGATACTCGGTGGCAATTTCCTCGGCCAGCGCCTGGCGGGATCCCCATTCCTGCGTCATGCCCGATGGAAGCAATTGCGCCGAGATGGCGGGGCTGCGTGCCGCCTGTTCCAGCGCGGGAAGCAAGGTGTCGATGACGTGCCCGGGAACGCCGGCGGGCATGAAAAAGCCGAACCATACGCCCAGGAGATCGGCGTTGTATCCGAGCTTGCGCAGCGTCGGGATGGCGGGGAAATCCGGGAATGGCGACGAGATCGCCAAAGCGCGCAACGATCCGCTGCGGATATGGGCGCTTACGGCGCCCAGCGCAAGGATCACCGCATCGATGTAGCCGCCGAGCAGGTCGGTCACGGCGGGCGCCGCGCCCTTGTAGTTCACCGAATTCAACGGCGCGCCCACCGCCGCATTCATCAACTGGACGCTTATCTCGCCGACGGATCCGGGTCCGGCATTTCCGATGTTGATGCCGCCGGAACGCTGTCGTGCGAGGTCGACCATTTCCTTGATGGTCTTGAAAGGCGCGTCTTTGTGGACCACCAGCACCGACGGGCTTCTGGTCGTCAGCGCCAGTGGCGTCAGGTCCGTCAATGGATCGTAGTTGGCCGCCTCGGGATCGATCACGCGCCGGATGGTCAACGGGCTGTTCTGTGCGTAGAGCAAGGTATATCCATCCTTGGGCGCCCGGATGACGGCTTGGGTCCCCAGCGAACCGCCGGCGCCCGGGCGGTTCATGACCGTGACGGCAACGCCCAGCAACTTCGAGAGTTCCTGCCCGATCAGGCGCGCCGCGCGGTCCGCGGCATCCCCCGCCGCGAGGGGGGTCACCAGGTTGATCGGCATCCGCGGGTAATCGTTCGCGCGCGAGATCAGTGGGACGGCCAACAGCGAGGACATGCCCAGGAATGTTCGTCTCTTTATCATTTGCCAGTGCCTTGAAAAGTTGATGAATACGGACGATCCCCGGTCTAGCCGCAGTAGAAGCTGTCGGCCGACTGCGTTTCGCCACTGCCCCTGTAGACAGCCTGACGGGGGTACGGACACATCAGGCGCTGCAACATCACCGGCTTGGTGACGTCGCCGTCCTGGAACTTCGTCGCAACGAATTTTTCTGGCGCGGCGCCCTTCTCCACCCAATTGCGCAGTGCCAGGACGGCGTCATGTTCGGCATCGCCCGCCACGGCCTGCTGCGCAATCGCCCCGAAGTGCCACGCACCTTCGCCGGCGCCTCCGTGCCCGACCCCTGACATCATGAACAGGCGATAGAAGCTTTGCTCCGCGGCAAGGTCGCCACCTGTCGTGCGGTTCCGGACCTCCTCGTAGTACTGGACGATGCGTTCCGGCATCGTCACCGCGTCTTGCCAGCCGTGATACTGGATGAGCTTGCCCCCGGCCTGCCTGAACGCGCTCAAGTCAGCCTGCTGGTCGGCGTTCATGAAGCCGAGCGTGGCCTCGACCTGGGGCAGGTCAGAGTGAACGTCGAACGTGGAAGCATCCCAGTCGGGCTGCCCCAGCGCGATCTTGTAGACCGTGGCCGCGTGTGCAGGCGTGCCATTCACGTAGCCAAACCCTGTCCAGTCGTTTTCGAACCCATGCAGGTACCCCGGGTACAGGTATTCGAGCGTGACCGGGTCGCGCAACGGGGACAGGACTGTCGTCAGCGCATCGGCTTGCAGGCTGGTCAGGCAGCTCGATGAGTCTTGGCCGGCATGGCACAGAAGCGCGTGAGGATCCCATCGGCAGGAGCGCGGATCCCGCAAGATGCCGTCGGAAATGCCGTCGTCGGCATCACACGCGGCGATGGCCGATTTCCTTGCCAGATCCAGCAAGGAGGCGCCCGCCGCGCCCTGGATCCCGGCCTTCAGCAACTGTTGACTCGCGTAGAGCTTCTGCGTCGCCACGCGGGTCCAGTTGATCAGCGCCGAGCCGGCAAGCACGCCATTGAAGTCCGTCGGGAATTTCTGCGCCGACATCAGGCCATCTCTGCCCCCGGTCGAAGCGCCATTGAAATAGGAGTAGACCGCGGACTTCCCATAGAACCCCTTGATGATCGCCTTGGACGCGACCGCCGTCTCATGCGTGGCGCGATACGCGAAATCAACGATGCGCTCCGGAAAGCCGATCGCCCACGTGGCATCGGTGACGGCGGTCGCGGCGTGCCCTCCGTCGGTGATGGCGATGGCGTAGCCGTTCCGGAGATGAGGCGCCATCGAGCCCCAGTAGGACGAGAACGCCGTGCCCCAGCCGTTCTGCCCCAACTGCTGGTACCGGCCGTTCCAAGACGTGGCGGGCAGCCACAGCTCGATGCCGATCCTGGACCCCGGTACCGGCGCCAGACTGGCGGTCACCCTGCAGAATGCGGGAAGATTGCCGAAAGCCGAGGTGCTTCCAGCCGGTTGATAAGTCCCCGCAGGCACGGCTTGGGCGGCGGTGATCTCGACGTTCTGAAGCCGAAGGCTCCGGAGGCTTTCACAGCTGGTGGCGGCCGCGAAAGTTTCTGCCGGCGCGGCGGCCGGCGCACTGTCGTCTCCTCCGCAACCCGCCATCCCCATCAAGCCCAGCAAGGCGGAAATCGCCAGTACGCGGACAAATTGCTCTTCGAACATGCTGTCTCCTTGTTCTTGGGCGGCGATCTCTCAAGGCCGTACAGGCACCGGATCGTTACGCCGCAGCCATTCTATTGAGGCCGGTTCGTTCCACAAATAGCTTTTCCGGATAACATTGTTCCCAGCAAGGAACAATCAAGATCGTCATGAAACCCCACCTGATTCATCACGTCCGCGTTTTCCTCGAGGTCGCGAAAACGGGTAGCTTCACGGCGGCGGCGAACGCGCTGGAAATGCCGAAGTCGTCTACCTCCCGCAGCATTGCCGCGCTGGAGAAAGAGCTGGGCGTCAAATTGATCAATCGCACCACCCGGACGCTGGTGCTGACGGAAGAGGGACAGCGCTACTTCGAACAATGCAGCCGGGGGATGAATGAAATCGCCATGGCAACGCAGCTGGCGCAGACGGCGCCGTCCCGGCCCAATGGCCCCTTGCGCATCGCGGCTCCCATCGATTTCACGGTCCGCCTCACCGCGGACAAGGTGCAGGAATTTCTCGATCGGTACCCCGACGTCACGCTGGACCTGCACTTCACTCCCAAGTGGATGGATCCGCTTGCGGAGCGGTATGACGTCACGGTGCGCATGGGAGAGCTTCCCGATTCATCGCTTGTCATCCGGCGCCTGGGCGACTTGCCCAGGCGGCTGTATGCCTCTCCCGACTACCTTGCCCGCTTCGGACATCCGCGCATCCCGCAGGACCTGACGAAGCACCAGTGCGTGCTTCGCAGCGAACGGGGTTCCGACCAGATCGAGCGGCGTTGGACGTTGCGGGCCTCTCGACGCTCCGTGGAAGTCGAAGTACGGGGTCGCGCGGCAGCCAATAACGTGGGCTTCATCCGCAATCTGGCCGTGGCGGGAAATGGCATTGCCGTCATGGCCGACGTTTTCGCCATTCCCGAAGTCGAGGCTGGCCGGCTCGTTCCCGTGCTTTCCGATTGGAGCGCCACCAGCCTGCCTGTCTACGCGGTGACGACCTCCCAGTTGTTGCCTGCCAAGACCCGGGCGTTGCTCGACTTCCTGTCCGACCTGCTCGCTCCGCTGCGCAGGTAAGGCAAGAATCCTGCGACGCCGTTGCTCAAGGTGTTCTTGCGCGTGCTTCTTGTGCCGCCTCTACCGCCTGCACCGCCCGCCCGAAAGCCTCGGCGTCACCCAAGTCCACGCCTAGCCGCAGCGCCAGGGCCGTCAGTGTTTCCAGCTTGTTCTGCGTGCGGTCCAGCAGTTCGCCC
>NZ_JAOCLR010000019.1:0-108301 GCF_029845405.1 Pigmentiphaga sp. GD03639 | reverse complement strand
GCCGACCCCAGTTCCGCCCCGGTGGTCGGATCCACTTCCGGATCGGAGGCCGTGCGGGTGGCAAGATCCTCCAGCGCGGCTTGCTCATCCGCGGTCAACGTTACCTGCGGCTGGCCGTCGCCCCCGTCCACCGCGCACTGTTCCTCGCGCTCGGAGACGTAGGTGAAATGGCCGTCGTCGTTCCAGGAGCCGCGCATGTCGCCTTCGCCCTGCGACATATTGAAATACACGTTGGTGAAGTGGGGGTCGCCCGGGAGCTTGCCGGGAGGGAAGTTGGGCGTGATCGCGTACAAGGCCTTCTCGAAGGACTGCTGGTGCGCGACCTCCCGCGTCATGAGGAATTGCAGCGCGTTCTTGACGCCCGGGTCGTCGGTCAGGTTGATCAGGCGCTCGTAGATGATCTTGGCGCGGGCCTCGGCGGCGATGTTCGACCGCAGGTCCGCGGTGGGCTCGCCTATGGAGTCGATGTAGCCGGCATGCCAGGGGGCGCCGCCCGAGTTGATCAGGGCCGGCCCGCCGCCGTAGAGAACCTGGGTCAGGTGGGAATCGTTGCCCGCTCCGGTGATGGAGCGGTAGAGCTCCGCGGTTTCCTCGGCCGCCTCGGCCAGCTTGCCCTTGGCGCCCTTGTTGAGCATGGCGACGATGGTCCCGATCACCTCGAGATGGCTCAGCTCCTCGGTGGCGATGTCCAGCAGCATGTCCTTGCGGCCGGGATCGTCCTCGGCCAGCCCCTGGGTGAAATAGCGACACGCGGCCGCGAGTTCTCCCTGCGGACCGCCGAACTGCTCCAGCATCAGGTTGGCCAGGCCCGGGTTGCATTCCGAGACGCGGACGGTGTATTGCAGGCGTTTGTTGTGCGCGAACATGAGGATCTCCTTGAAGGGCGAGCGCTTCGCTCCGCAGGAATCATTCCCATGCCGCCTACCGGGATATCCCTGGTACGCCGGCCCGCAATACTCCCGCAAAAAATGCTCAATTCCCGGTCCCCGCTGCCGTAAACACAGACACGCCCGCCCGCGAAGGGAACGCGAGCGCACGAAACGACCGGTACGAGCCGGCAACAACGGTTTGGGGTAAACAATGGCTGTGTCTCTCGGCTTGGGTCAGCGATCTCTGGCCAAGCAGGTACTGGTGCTGGCGCTTTCCGTCAGCGCCGTCGTCTCGCTGGTGACCGCCGTCGTCGTGGCCTGGCAGGGACTGCAAGCGGGCAAGGAGGCGGTCGAGCGCGAGATGATGGACGCGCTCGGTTCGATCAATTCCAGCCTGGTGTCCTCTTTCGAGTCCTCCCGCGGGCGGGTCGAACGCCAGCTGCTGGTATTCCAGCGCATGCTGGGCGAACTGCCGTCGCCGGATGGCACGATGACCGAAACCGGCGTCGCCGGCGAGGTCATGACCGTGCGCGCCGGGGAAAACGTGCTCAACGGCAACTCGGCGATCCTGCAGCGCATGCGCAGCTATACCGGTGCCGAGCCCGAACTGGTCGTGCGCCACAACAACCGGTGGATCCGCGCCGCGACGCTGCTGCGCGGGCCGGACGGCTCGCCGATGACCGGCCAGCCCATTCCGGCCGACGATTTCGTCGCGACCACCATGGATACCCAACAGGCCGCGACCAACATCGTCTATCGCAACAAGCGCTGGTACGCGCTACACGTGCGGCCGCTCAAGGACGATACCGGCAAGATCTTCGGCGGCATCACGCTCCAGGTCGACCTGTCGGACGACGTCGGCAGCGCGCTGGAGTTCATCGAGAAAACGCAGGTGGCGGGCTACGGCACCATGTTCGCGATGACGCCCAGGATGAACGGCACCTCGGAGTTCCTGGTCCATCCGCTCTACAAGGGCAAGACGGTCGAAGAGGCCGCCGAGGCCGACCGCTCCTTCTACTACCACATGGTCGACCAGGACCGCGGTTTCCTGGAAGCCACGCGTTCCACCGACGACTCCACCATGCTGGTCGCCTTCCAGACCGTGCCCAACTGGGGCTGGACGCTGGTGGCGACCGGGCCCAAGGCCGAGTTCATGGCGGCGCAGTACCGGCAGATCGGGTTGATGGTGGCGCTGCTGGTCGTGGGCGGCCTCCTGACCGGCCTCCTGACCTATTACCAGATGTCCACCGCGCTGCGGCCGGTGCGCGACGTGGTCGAGGGAATCGGGCGGCTGGGCGATGGCGACCTGACGCGCGACGTGCCGGCGGGGCCGCGCGGATCGCGCAACGAGATCCACATCATGGCCGACCGCATCAACGCCACGCGGGCGCGCATCGCCCACCTGGCCCAGCAGATGAATTCGACCGGGTCGCAGGTCGCCACGGCCACGACCCAGACGCTCCAGGCCCTGCACCAGATCGGCAAGGGTACCGAGGTGCAGTCCGAGGCGGCCAGCGGCGTCGCGGCCGCGGTCGAGCAACTGACCGTGTCGATCTCCCAGATCGCCGACAACACCCGCGAAGCCAACAGCTTCTCGCGCACGTCCAGCACGGCCGCCGAGGAAGGCGCGGTGGTCGTGACCCAGACGGTGTCCGAGATCGAGAAGATGGCCAGCCAGGTGGCCAGTTCCGCCGAGGTGGTGCAGGAACTGGAGGCCTCGTCGCGCCAGATCTCGGCGGTGGTCAAGACCATCCAGGAGATCGCCGAGCAGACCAACCTGCTGGCGCTGAACGCCGCCATCGAGGCGGCCCGCGCCGGCGAGGAAGGGCGCGGCTTCTCGGTGGTGGCGGACGAGGTACGGGGCCTGGCCGAGCGCACGAAGTCCTCGACTTCCCAGATCGCCCAGGTCATTGCCGCCGTGCAGAAGCAGACCGCGCTGGCCGCCGACGCCATGCGCCAGGTCAATGCCGACATGCAGCGCTCGGCCGAAGGCGCCCGCCAGGCCGGCGACGTGCTGGTCCGCATTCGCGAGGCCGCCGGCCGCACCGCCGAGGTCATCGCCGACATCTCGAACGCCGCGATGGAGCAGAAGTCGGCGTCCGAGCAGATCGCCAGCCGGGTCGAGCAGATCGCCCAGTACTCCGAGGAATCGGCGGCCGCGGTGCAGCAGTCGGTCGCGTCGGCCGAGTCGCTGCAGAACCAGGCGCAAGTCCTGGACGAGACCATCCGCACGTTGAGGACGTGATTGGGGCCCCCCCTACGCGCTTCGCGCGCCCAGAATGGTGGGCCCCCAGCCGCTACGCGGCAGCCCCCCAAGGGGGCCGGGACCCGCCTTGGGGCGGCCCGGCGCCGGGTCCCGAGGGGGCGAAACCGGCGGACTGGCGGAGCCAGATCCGCGGTTTCCTGGCTCTAGGGAAACCATCGTGGACTGAAGCACGATTGCTACCGCTGACAGCCAGCGAAGCACCGGCACGACAACCCAAGACAGCGGTACTAGACCCAGGATGCGGTGGATCCGGCTCCGCCGGTCCACCCGCATCGCCCCCTTGAGGGGGCGCCCGAAGGGCGTAGGGGGTGGGCTACACTCCACAGGCACCTTGCCAGTCTAAGACGCCCACCAGCAATGACTCCTGCCTCCGTCAGCGCGATCGAGCTGATCGCCACCGTCCTGTTCGCGATCGCGATCATCCACACGTTCTCGGTGCCCGTCTTCGCCGCGCTGGCGCACAAGGGGGGGCGGCATGCGGGGCTTTGGCACATGCTGTCCGAGGTCGAGGCCGTGTTCGGATTCTGGGCCTTCGTGCTGTTGGTGGCGATGGCGGGCCTGGCGGGCGCCGGGGCGGCGGTCGAGTACATGGACACGCGCAATTTCACCGAGCCGCTGTTCGTGTTCGCCATCATGGTCATCGCCGCCAGCCGGCCGATTCTGAACCTGGTCACGCAACTGGTGGGCGCCGTCGCGGCGGTGGTGCCGGGCAGCCGGTCGGTCGCGGTCTATTTCCTGACCTTGTCGGTGGTGCCGCTGCTGGGGTCGTTCATCACCGAGCCGGCGGCCATGACGCTGGCCGCGGTCATGCTGCGCGACACCAGTTTCCATCGCATCGACAGCTCCCGCTTCAAGTACTTCACCCTGGGCGTGCTGTTCGTCAACGTCTCGATCGGTGGCGTCCTGACCTCCTACGCGGCGCCGCCCGTGCTGATGGTGGCGTCCACCTTCGGCTGGGACAGCGCCTACATGCTGGCCCATTTCGGCTGGCGCGCGGCATGCGCGGTGGTGCTGAACGCGCTGATCGTGACGCTCTGCTTCCATCGGCTGGTCCGGACGCACGCGCCGGCGGCGTCCGGCCCGGGAGGCGAGGAACGCCGGGTGCCGGCCACCGTGACGGCCGTGCACGTGGCCTTCCTGGCCGCGGTCGTGCTGTTCGCGCACCATCCGGCGGTGTTCGTGGGCCTGTTCCTGCTGTTCATCGGCTATACCGAGGCCTACCGGAAGTACCAGCGTCCGCTGATGATCAAGGAAGGGCTGATGGTGGGCTTCTTCCTGGCCGGGCTGGTGGTGCTGGGAGGCCTGCAGAAATGGTGGCTGCAGGACCTGCTGGCGGATATGTCGCCGCTGGTGCTGTACTGGGGGGCGACCGCCCTGACCGCCGTCACCGACAACGCGGCGCTGACCTACCTGGGCTCGCTGGTGGACGGCACCTCGGAAGCATGGCGCACCATGCTGGTGGCGGGCGCCGTCACCGGCGGCGGGCTGACGGTCATCGCCAACGCGCCCAATCCGGCCGGTTTCGCGGTCCTGAAGGGCTCTTTCCCGGGCGGGACCATCACGCCGGTGGCGCTGCTGATGGGCGCCTCGCTGCCCACGGCGATCGCGGCGGTCTTCTTCCTGCTGCCGGTCTAGGGACGGGGGATATTTCCCGCCCGCGCCGTTTTTCCACCTCGTCGCGCTAAATACTCAAAAAATCGCTAAAATTCAAGGCTTTGATTAATTTCCCGAAGTCCGGCCCGCCGGTCCAGATAGCTTTGGCCGCTCTTTGAGTGTTCCCCGCTGACGTGGGGATGAACCGGTATGCCTGAGGAGTCTTGGCGATGCCTATCTACGCCTACAAGTGCAGTGCCTGCGGACACCAGCAGGATGTATTGCAGAAGCTGTCCGATGCCCCGTTGACCGACTGTCCCCAATGCGGACAGTCCACGTTCTCCAAGCAATTGACCGCGGCTGGCTTCCAGCTCAAGGGGTCGGGCTGGTACGTGACCGATTTCCGCAACAACAGCGGCGGCAAGTCCGGCGGCTCGGCCTCGCCAGCCGCCTCGTCCACGGAAAGCAGCTCGTCCGCCGCAAGCGCTTCGTCCGGCTCGGATTCGGGAACTTCGTCGACGCCCGCCGCGCCGGCGCCGAGCACGCCGGCCTCGACCTGACCGGGGCGCGGCGCTGGCGGCGCCGTCCGCTCCTACTGGAACCTTCGTGTTCAAACGCTACTTCGTCACCGGTTTGCTGATCTGGGTCCCGCTGGTCATCACCTTGTGGGTGCTGGGCCTGGTCGTGTCGACGCTCGAGGCCGTCGTGCCCTCGGTGCTCACGTCCGAGTCGCTGTTCGGCACCCATATTCCCGGGTTCGGCCTGGCGGTGGTGATCCTGGTGGTGCTGCTGACGGGCATGGGCGCGGCCAACCTGCTCGGGCGCAAGCTGCTCGAGGTCTGGGAAGGCCTGCTGGGCCGCATCCCGCTGGTGCGTTCGATCTACAACTCGGTCAAGCAGGTCAGCGACACGGTGCTGGCGCCCAATGGCCAGGCCTTCCGCAAGGCGGTGCTGGTGCAGTATCCCCGCGCCGGATCCTGGACGCTGGCCTTCCTGACCGGGACGCCCGGCGGCGAGGTGGCCGAACACCTGCCCGCCGACTGCGTGAGCGTTTACGTGCCGACGACGCCGAATCCGACGTCGGGTTTCTTTTTGATGGTGCCGCGCGCCGATATCGTCGAGCTCGGCATGTCTGTGGATGCGGCCTTGAAGTACATCGTATCGATGGGGGTGGTGGCGCCGGGTTCCCCGGCGCGGGGCAATTGACGTCGCCAAGGACGTCCGGCGCGCGCGTGCGCGGCCCGGCCCTGCATCGATACACACCAATTTAGACGGAGATTCCATGCGTACCTGCTATACCGGCCAGGTCTCGACCGAGCACCTGGGACAAACCGTGACCCTGTTTGGCTGGGTGCACCGCCGCCGCGACCATGGCGGCGTCATCTTCATCGACCTGCGCGATCGCGAAGGCCTGGCCCAGGTCGTCTGCGATCCCGACCGCGCCGACACCTTCCAGATCGCCGAGCGCCTGCGCAACGAATTCTGCGTGCGCGTCACCGGCCTGGTGCGCAAGCGCCCCGAGGGCACGACCAACCCCGCGCTGAAGTCGGGCGAGATCGAAGTGCTGGCGCACGACATCGAGATCCTGAACGCGTCGGTCACGCCGCCCTTCCAGCTCGATGACGAGAACCTGTCCGAGACCACCCGCCTGACGCACCGCGTGCTGGACCTGCGCCGCCCGCAGATGCAGCAGAACCTGATGCTGCGCTACCGCGTGGCGATCGAGTCGCGCAAGTACCTGGACGGCCTGGGCTTCATCGACATCGAGACGCCCATGCTCACCAAGAGCACGCCGGAAGGCGCGCGCGACTACCTGGTGCCCTCGCGCGTCAACCCGGGCCATTTCTTCGCGCTGCCGCAATCGCCCCAGCTGTTCAAGCAACTGCTGATGGTGTCGGGCTTCGACCGCTACTACCAGATCGTCAAGTGCTTCCGCGACGAGGACCTGCGTGCCGACCGCCAGCCCGAGTTCACGCAGATCGACTGCGAGACCTCGTTCCTGAACGAGCAGGAAATCCGCGACATCTTCGAGAACATGATCCGTCACGTGTTCAAGGAAGTGAAGGGCGTCGAACTGGCCAACCCGTTCCCGGTCATGCCGTGGAGCGAGGCCATGGGCCGCTTCGGCTCCGACAAGCCGGACCTGCGCGTCAAGCTCGAGTTCACCGACCTGACCGACGTCATGAAGGATGTCGACTTCAAGGTCTTCGCCAGCGCCGCCAACAGCGCGGGCGGCCGCGTCGTCGCCCTGCGCGTGCCGGGCGGCGCGGAATTGAGCCGCAGCGAGATTGACGCCTACACCCAGTTCGTCGGCATCTATGGTGCCCGCGGCCTGGCCTGGATCAAGGTCAACGAACTGGCCAAGGGCCGCGAAGGCCTGCAGTCGCCCATCGTCAAGAACATCCATGACGCCGCCCTGCAGGAACTGCTGGGCCGCAGCGGCGCCCAGGACGGCGACATCCTGTTCTTCGGCGCCGACAAGGCCCGCATCGTCAACGACTCGATCGGCGCGCTGCGCGTGAAGATCGGGCACAGCGAGTTCGGCCGCAAGCAGGGCCTGCTGGAAGGCGACTGGAGGCCGCTGTGGGTGGTCGACTTCCCGATGTTCGAGTACGACGAGGAAGAGCAGCGCTACACCGCCGCCCACCATCCCTTCACCTCGCCCAAGGACGGCCACGAGGACCTGCTGGAAACCGATCCCGGCGCCTGCCTGGCCAAGGCCTACGACATGGTGCTGAACGGCTGGGAAATCGGCGGCGGCTCGGTTCGTATCCACCGCGAGGAAGTGCAGAGCAAGGTGTTCCGCGCGTTGAAGATCGATGCCGAGGAAGCCCAGGTCAAGTTCGGCTTCCTGCTGGACGCGCTGCAATACGGCGCGCCTCCGCACGGCGGCATCGCCTTCGGCCTGGACCGCATCGTCACGATGATGGCCGGCGCCGAGTCCATCCGCGACGTGATCGCCTTCCCCAAGACCCAGCGCGCCCAGTGCCTGCTGACCGGCGCGCCGTCGGAGGTGGACGAGAAGCAGCTGCGCGAACTGCACGTGCGCCTGCGCGCCGCCGAGGTCAAGACGGCGCAGTAAGCGGCCGGCTTCGCCGCACGCCATCCGGGCCCCGCTTCGCAAGAGGCGGGGCTTTTTTCATCGCCGGACCGTCGCCAGGATGAAAAGGCCCCCTTGGGGGGCGGCGCCGCCGCGAAGCGGCACCTACACCTTGTGGATGCGGTACACGCAGCGGCCGCCTCCCGCCAGCAGGTGCTGCTCGCGCGCCACTTGCGTGTCCTTGCCCGCGATCTCCTGGAACAACTGCAGTTCCGAGCGGCAGAAACCCTGGCATGCCTGCGCCGCCGCGCAGATCGGGCAATGGTCCTCCACCAGCAGCCAGTCGGCGCCGTCGCGTTCCACTCTCGCCATGTAGCCCTCGTTGGAGCGGACCTGCGCCAGCTGGCGCAGGCGTTCCTCCAGGCTCTTGCCGTCGCACGCCGCCGCATAGGCGGCCCTGGCTTCGGCTTCGCGCTTGGCAATCAGGCGGTCCAGTCCTTCCTCGCCGAACAACTGCCGGATCGAGTCGATCAACTGCGTTGTCAACTGGGCGTGCGTATCGGGAAAACGACGATTGCCCGCCTCGGTCAGGACCCAGTCCTGGCGCGGCCGGCCGGCACCCGCCGCGGGCTGCTGGCGGCCCTCGACCAGGCCTGCCGCCACGAGCTTCTGCACTTGCTGGCGCGCGGCTTCGGTGGTCAGGTCCAGCTTGCGGGCGAGGGTGGCGGTGGAGACCGGCCCATGGGTCTTGATGAAGAACAGGATGCGATCGGCGGTGGGGAATACCATTCAATTTTCCAAGGTCTTTCTTGCATAAATAAAAGACGCTCTCTAATATGCAAGAAATTTCTTTGATAATAGGCCCTGCCGGTCCCGTTGTCGAGGAATCCGGCTTGCGTTCGCGTTCCCGGGTTCTCCGGCCGTGTCCGAACGGGCCTCTCCTCCTTCAAGGTCCGCATCATGCGCAAGAAAATCCTGGTGGGCACGGCGATACTGGCCGCCGTCGTCCTGGCCGGCGTGCGCGTCGCCGCATCGGGCGGCGACGAGCCTCCCCCCGCCGCCTATCCCGCGCCCAAGGTGGCGGTCGCCAGCGTGCAGCGAGCCCGATTGCCCCGGGTCTACGTGGGCGTCGGCGAACTGGAGGCGGTGCGCCAGGTCCTCCTGGCCACCGAAGCGGGCGGGCGCATCACGCGTATCGCGTTCGAGTCGGGCCAGCGGGTCAAGGCCGGGCAGGTGCTGGTGCAGCTGAACGACGCACCCGAGCAGGCCGAGGCGCGTCGCCTGGAGGCGCAGTTGCGCAATGCCGAACTCCAGCACGCCCGCGTGCTGCGGCTGCTGGAGGAGGATGCCGCCACGCGCGAACAGCTCGACAACGCCCGTGCCGCGCGGGACATGGCGCAGGGAGAACTGCAGCGGGTCCAGGCCCTGATCGCGCAGAAGACGGTGCGCGCGCCCTTCGACGGCGTGCTGGGCCTGCGCCGCGTCCATGCCGGCCAGTACCTGAACGTCGCCGATCCCATCGCATCCCTGGTCGATGCCGCGTCGCTGCGGGCCAACTTCTCGCTGGACGAACAGGCCGTTCCACGGCTGCGTGCCGGCCAGCCCGTGGAGGTGCTGGTGGACGCCTATCCGGGCCGGCGCTTTCGCGCCACGATCAACGCGATCGATCCGATGATCTCGCGTTCGCGCACCGTGCGGGTCCAGGCAACCCTGCCCAATCCGGAAGGCGCGTTGAAGGCGGGCATGTACGCGAGCGTCAGGGTCGAGCGCCAGGACGGCCCGGCCTCGGTGCTGGCGGTGCCCGAGACCGCGGTCACCTATACCGCCTACGGCGATACCGTGTTCGTCGTGCAGGACGCGCCGGGCAAGGGGCTGGTGGCCAAGCGGGTGGCGGTCAAGGTGGGCGCGCGCCACGAAGGCCTGGTCGAGATCGAAGAGGGCTTGCGCGAAAGTGATCGCGTGGTCACTTCGGGCCAGCTCAAGCTGAACGACGGGATGCCGGTGGAGCCGAGCGCGGGCGATACGCTGCGCGAGACGGTGTCCGCCACGCGCGTCTCCGGCATCTGAACCGGGTGCCGCCATGACGTTCACCGACGTATTCGTCCGCCGCCCGGTCCTGGCCCTGGTGGTGAGCGCGCTCATCCTGCTGCTGGGCCTGTTGTCCCTGACCCGGCTGCCGATCCGCCAGTATCCGCTGCTGGAGAGTTCCACCGTCACCATCACGACCGAATATCCCGGCGCTTCCGCCGAGCTGATGCAGGGCTTCGTCACGCAGCCCATCGCCCAGGCCGTGTCCTCGGTGGAAGGCATCGACTACCTGTCCTCGTCCTCGGTCCAGGGCCGCAGCGTCGTGACGGTGCGCATGGAGCTGAACCGCGATTCCACGCAGGCCCTGGCCGAGGTCATGGCCAAGGTCAACCAGGTGCGCTATCGGCTGCCCGAGCAGGCCTACGATCCGGTGATCGAACGGTCGGCCGGCGAGTCCACCGACGTGGCCTATGTCGGCTTCGCCAGCGACACGCTGTCGATGCCGGCCCTGAGCGACTATGTGCGGCGGGTGGTGGAACCGAAGTTCTCCGGCATCGAGGGGGTGGCCAAGGTCTCGGTCTACGGCGGGCAGCGGCTGGCGATGCGCCTGTGGCTGGATCCCGACCGGCTGGCCGGCCGCGGCCTGACCGCGGCGGACGTGGCCGAGGCGGTACGGCGCAACAACTACCAGGCGGCGCCCGGCAAGGTGAAGGGCATGTACGTGATCGCCAACGTCCGGGTCAATACCGATCTCATCAGCGTCGAGGAATTCCGCGACATGGTGGTCCACAGCGGCGCCGACGGACTGGTGCGGCTGCGCGACGTCGGTACCGTGGAACTGGGCGCGGCCTCGACCGAGAGCAGCGCCACCATGGACGGCACGCCGGCGATCTTCGTGGGCCTGGCCTCGACGCCGTCCGGCAACCCGCTGGTGATCGTGGACGGCATACGCAAGCAACTGGCCGAGATCGACAAGACGCTGCCGCCCGGCGTGCACGCGCGGCTGGCATTCGAGACCTCGCGCTTCATCAAGGCCTCCATCGACGAGGTCGTGCACACATTGATCGAGGCGCTGGTCATCGTGGTGGCGGTGATCTTCCTGTGCCTGGGGTCGCTGCGCACGGTGCTGGTGCCGATCGCCACCATCCCGCTGTCCATGCTGGGCGCGGCGGCGCTGATGCTGGCCTTCGGGTTCAGCGTGAACCTGCTGACGCTGCTGGCCATGGTGCTGGCCATCGGACTCGTGGTGGACGATGCCATCGTGGTGGTCGAGAACGTCCACCGGCACATCGAGGAAGGGCGTTCGCCCGCCGCGGCCGCGCTGATCGGCGCGCGCGAAGTGGCGGGTCCGGTCATCGCGATGACGTTGACCCTGGCGGCCGTGTACGCCCCCATCGGCCTGATGGGCGGGCTGACCGGCGCCCTGTTCAAGGAGTTCGCTTTCACGCTGGCCGGCTCGGTGGTGGTGTCCGGCGTGATCGCGCTGACGCTGTCCCCGGTGATGAGCTCATTCCTGCTGCCCGCGCAGCAGAACGAGGGACGCATGGCGCGGCTGGCCGAGCGTTTCTTCGGCGGCCTGACGCGCGGCTACGCGGCGGTGCTGCAACGTTCGCTGCGGCACCGCTGGGTAACCGGCGCGCTGGCGCTGGCGGTCTGCGTGAGCCTGCCGGTGCTGTATTCGATGCCGCAGCGCGAACTGGCACCGGTGGAGGACCAGGCCAGCGTGCTGACCGCGGTCAAGTCGCCGCAGTATGCCAACCTCGATTACGTCGAACACTACTCGCGCAAGCTGGACGACATCTACAAGAGCCTGCCCGAAACCACGGGGCGCTGGATCATCAACGGCAGCGACGGGCTGGCCTCCAGCATCGGCGGCATCGACCTGTCGGCGTGGGGCGAGCGCGAGCGGTCGGGGGCCGAGGTCCAGTCGGCGCTGCAGGCGGCCGTGAACGACGTCGAGGGCAGCAGCATCTTCGCGTTCCAGTTGCCTGCGCTGCCCGGCTCCACCGGGGGACTGCCGGTGCAGATGGTGTTGCGCAGTTCAATGGACTACCGCACGCTGTTCGACGCCATGGAAGACATCAAGCAGCGGGCGCGCCAGAGCGGCCTGTTCGTGGTGGTGGACAGCGACCTCGACTACAACAACCCCGTCGTGCAGGTGAAGGTGGATCGCGCCAAGGCGAACAGCCTGGGCATAGGCATGCGCGACATCGGCGAATCGCTGGCGGTGCTGGTGGGCGAGAACTACGTCAACCGCTTCGGCCTGGACGGCCGTTCGTACGACGTGATCCCGCAAAGCACGCGCGAGCGGCGGCTCACGCCCGAGGCCCTGGCGCTCCAGTACGTGCGCACCGCCGACGGCGACCTCGTGCCGCTGTCGGCGGTGGTCGCGGTGTCGGTGCAGGTCGAGCCCAACAAGCTGACCCAGTTCGACCAGCAGAACTCGGCCACCTTCCAGGCCATTCCCGCGCCTGGCGTGACGCTGGGCGACGCGGTGGCGTTCCTGGAGTCGGTCGCGGCGAGCCTGCCTGCCGACTTCAGCCACGATTGGCAATCGGACGCCCGCCAGTACAAGCAGGAGGGCAATGCGCTGGCGCTGGCCTTCGCCGCGGCGCTGATCGTCATCTACCTGGTGCTGGCGGCCCAGTACGAAAGCCTGGTCGATCCGCTGGTCATCCTGATCACCGTGCCGCTGTCCATCTGCGGCGCGCTGGTGCCGCTGGCGCTGGGCGGGGCCACGCTCAACATCTATACGCAGATCGGGCTGGTGACGCTGATCGGCCTGATCAGCAAGCACGGCATCCTGATGGTGGAGTTCGCCAACGAGCTGCGTGCCGCCGAAGGGCTCACGCCCATCGAGGCCGTGCTGCGCGCCGCGCAGATCCGCCTGCGGCCCATCCTGATGACCACGGCCGCCATGGTGTTCGGGCTGCTGCCGCTGCTGGGCGCCTCCGGCGCGGGCGCGCAAAGCCGCTTCGGCCTGGGCATCGTCATCGTCTGCGGCATGGTGGTGGGCACGCTGTTCACCCTGTTCGTGCTGCCCACCGTCTATTCGCTGCTGGCCCGCGACCACGCCACCGGCGCAGCGCGCCGGCGCGAGCTGGCCGAGGCCGGCGCCGCCGCGCCGCAGGCGCACTGAGGAGCATCGCATGTACAAGCAACCTGTCATGCCCGCCATGCTGGCCATGGCGGCACTGATCGCCGGATGCGCCGTCGGGCCCCGCTACGAGGCGCCGCAGGTGGCCCCGATTGCGCTGGCCAGCCCCGAGCAGGCCCGGTTCGCCGCCGAGCCTTCCACGGCGCCCTGGTGGTCGTTCTTCGACGATCCCGCGCTGGAACGCCTGATCGCCGCCGCGCTGGAACACAACCACGATGTCCGCCAGGCCTATGCCAGCCTGCAAGGCGCGCGGGCGATGTACGACGAGCGCGAGCTGGACCGCTATCCCGCCGTTACCGCGCAGGCCGCCTGGCGCCGCGGCGTCCAGCAGCAGGCCATGGCCACGGGCGATCCCGAGCGCAAGCCCTTCGAGAACTTCCGCGCCGGGTTCGATGCGCAGTGGGAAATCGACCTGTTCGGCCGCCTGGCCCACCTGGCCGCGTCGGCCCAGGCGCAGGCCGATGCGGCGCGGGCGGACCTGGACCGCGTGCGGCTGGCCATCGCCGCCGACGTCGCCCGTTATCACTACGAGTACCAGGGCTTGCAGCGCCGCCTGGATGTCGCGCGGGCCCAGGCCGAGAGCTGGCGCCAGACGGTGCGGCTGGTGGACGCCAGCGTCCGCGCCGGCAGCGGACTGCGGGAGGATCTGGAAAACGCGCGCGCCAACCTGGCCCGCAGCGAGGCGGCCATCGCGCCGCTGTGGGCGGCCAGCCAGGAGACCCGCTACCGGCTGGACGTGCTCCTGGGGCGGCGGCCGGGCGAGACGGCTGCGCCGGCCGATGCCGGCGGGCAGGCTCCGCTGGTGGGCCGCCTGCCGCTGGGAGACGTCGATGCGCTGATCCGCAACCGGCCCGATGTGGTGCGCGCCGAAAGACTGCTTGCCGCCAGCACCGAAAACGAGGGCGCGGCTACCGCCGACCTCTATCCGCGTGTGAGCCTGGGCGGGTTCATCGGTTTCTTCGCACTGCGCGGCGGCGACCTCGGCGGCGCCGCGCGGGCGTTCGAAGTCGCGCCCACCGTCGACTGGCCGGCGTTCCGGCTGGGCAGCGCCCGCGCACGCCTGCGCGCCGCTCACGCGCAGTCGACCGGCGCGCAGGCCCGCTACGAGCAGACGCTGCTGCTGGCGCAGGAAGAGGTCGAGGGGGCGTTGACGCGGCTGGCCCGCCAGCAGGAGCGCCTGGCCGCGCTGGCGCGCTCCGCGGAGCATGCGCGCGCCGGACTGGAGATCGCCACGCGGCGCTACCGGGCCGGCGCGGGGCCGTATCTGGCCGTGCTGGAGAACCAGCGCAGCTACTACCAGATCAGCCAGGAGGCCACGGAAGCGGAGACCGCCTCGTACGTGAACGCGGTGGCCCTGTACAAGGCCCTGGGCTGGGGCATGGGCACGGACGGAGGAAATTCATGAGCGCATCGACCTTGCCCGAGGCTTCCTGGGGCGAACTGCTCCATGGCCGCAACGCGTTGCGGTCCATCGCGCTGGCCGGCGGCGTCGCGCTGCATGCCATCAACGTCTACGTCGTGACCACCATCCTGCCCAGCATGATCGCCGACATAGGCGGCCTGGAGTACTACGCCTGGAACACTTCGCTGTTCGTCGTCGCGTCCATAGTCGGGTCGGCGCTGTCTGCCCGCCTGCTGGAACTGCTGGGTCCTCGCGGCGCCTACCTGCTGGCGCTTTGCGCCTTCGCGGCGGGGTCGGCGTGGTGCGCGTTGTCCCCGTCCATGCCCAGCCTGTTGGCCGCGAGAACGGTGCAGGGCTTCGGCGGCGGCGTGTTGCTCGCGCTGAGCTATGCGCTGATCCGCCAGGTGTTCGAGGCGCGGCTGTGGCCACGGGCGATGGGCCTGGTGTCGGGCATGTGGGGCGTGGCGACGCTGTGCGGCCCGGCGGTGGGCGGGCTGTTCGCCGGGCAAGGGCACTGGCGCTGGGCCTTCTGGTCGCTGATCCCGGTGGCCGCCGTGCTGGCCGCGATCGTATCCGTCCAGTTGCCGGGCCGGAGCCGTTCCGCCGGCGACACTGGCATGCGGCCGCCCTACGCGACCATAGGCCTCCTGGTGGTATCGGTGCTGGCCGTGTCCCTGGGCAGTCTCAGCACCAGCGCCGCGTGGAACCTGGCCGGCGTGGCGGCGGGTTGCGTGCTGGCCGTGGGCATCGCGGCGATCGACCGGCGCGCGGCCGCGCGGCTGCTGCCGGCTGGCGCATATTCGCTGTCGGCGCGGCTGGGCCTCCTGTATGCGCTGATGAGTCTGCTGGTGGTCGGCATCACGACCGAGATATTCGTGCCGTACTTCCTGCAGGTCATCCACGGAATGACGCCGCTCGCCGCCGGTTACCTCACCGCCGTCATGGCCGGCGGCTGGACGCTGGGTTCGGTGGGCAGCGCCGGCCGGCGCGGCGCCGCGGCCGACCGGATGGTGCGGGCCGGCCCTTGGATCAGCCTGGGCGCGCTGGTGGCCATGGCGGTCCTGACGCCACGTGCCGGGTGGCTGGAGGGCGTGCCCGGACTGGCGCTGTATTGCCTGGCGCTGGCGGGCGTGGGGCTGGGCATAGGGGTGGGCTGGCCGCACCTGCTGACGCGGCTATTCGTCGCGGCGCCGCCGGGGGAAGAAAACCTGGCCTCGGCATCCATCACCACGGTGCAGTTGTACGCCATGTCGCTGGCCTCGGCGCTGGCCGGCATGGTGGCGAACGCGGCCGGATTGGCCGATCCGGGCGGCGTGGCCGGCGCCCAGCGGGCCGCCCTCTGGCTGTTCGGCACTTTCGCCATCGCTCCCGCGCTGGCCGTGCTCCTGTCGCGCCGCGTGGCCGGACGGCAGGAGACGGCGTAAGGGCTACGGGGGATTCAGTTCCGAGTCCTGCCACGGGTCGTAGCTCCCGAAATGCCAGACATAGCCTTCGGGATCGGCGAGCGTATAGCCCTTGCCGCCGTAATCTTCCTCCTGGATGGGGCGCACGATGCGGGCACCGGCCTTGATGGCGGTGGCGTAGTGCGCGTCGGGATCGGCGACGACGACGTAGGGCGTCTGGGTCTGCCGGCCGCCGATGTCGGCCGGCAGGGCGGTAAGCTGGCGCATGAGTTCGCTCGTACCCGAGCCGAGCATGATCATGCCGTCTCCCAGGGTGAGCTGGGCATGGGCGATGGTTCCGCCGTCCCCCGGCACCACCAGGTGCTGGGTGAAGCCGAAGGCCTGGCACAGCCAGTCGATGGCGGCGGGGGCATCGCGGTAGACCAGGCAAGGCATGATGGAGGTGCGTGTCATGGGCGGTCTCCTGGCAGGCAGGCGTCGGAACGTACGAAAACCGTAGCATGGCATGCGCGCGATGGACAAGGCGCCGCGCCGCCCGCATCGTTTCCGGGGATGTCCGTGCCAGCCGGCGGGCGGCGTCAGGCGCGCGCTTCCAGCTCGACCGCCTGTTTCCGCATGCTTTCGACCAGCGATGCCAGCACGGCTTCGTTGGCCTCGCGCGGATGCGCGACCACGCCGATCTCGCGGAAGAAGGGCGGCCCGGGCAGCTCGACGATGCGCACCTGCCTGTCGGCGGCCGCATCCACCAGCGTGCCCGGGATGACGGCGCAGCCCAGCCCCTCGCGGACCATGCGCAGGATGACGGCCGGTTCGTCCAGTTCCATCAGCTCGTCCACGCCGGTCGACAGGCGGCGCAGGAACTGGTCGACCAGATGGCCGCCATGCGACTTGCGGTTGTAGCGGATGAACGGCAGCGCCGCCGCCACCGCCTCCCAGTCCCCCCGCGTTCCGCGCGGCGCGATGCCGACGTAGCGCTCGCGCATCAGCGCGGTCCATTTCAGGTGGCGCGGCAGGTTCAGGTTGGGCTTGATCAGCACGGCCAGGTCGAGTTCCTGCTCGTCCACCTGCGCCAGGAGCTGCGAGGACATGCCCGGCACCACGTTGACATGCACGGCGGGCAGGGACTGCCGGAAGCGCCGCAGCGCGCCGGGCAGCAACCCCGTCTGTGCAGTGGAAATCGCGCCCACGGTGATGGCCACCGGCGCCGGCTGCCGGCTGGCGCCGCGCATGGCCTGGTAGCGCTGCACGATGTGCTCGGCCTCGGGCAGCAACTGGCGCCCGCGTTCGCTCAACCGGACCGACTTGCCCGCCCGCTCGAACAACAGGCAGCCCAGGTCTTCCTCTAGCCGCTTGATCTGGGTGCTGACGGCCGACTGGGTCAGCCCCAGGCGCGCGCCGGCGGCCGAGAAGGACGAAGCCCGCGCGGCTGCCATGAAGGTTTGTAGGTAGCGGATCACCATGGGGATGCCTGGATGCTAATAGAAAAAATCGATGACAAGGCCGGGAAACTTTCGTTTCGCATCGGAAGTTTCGTTCAATACAATCATAGCCCGGGCCCGGATGGCGGGCCTGCACCGGAGTTTCCTCATGGCTGGCATCCCGCTCTTTCACCTGGCTTTCCCCGTCGACGATCTCGCGCAGGCACGAGCCTTCTATGGCGGCCTGCTCGGCTGTCCCGAGGGCCGCAGCTCGGACGCGTGGGTCGATTTCAATTTCTACGGGCACCAGATCGTGGCCCACCTGTCGCCGGGCGAGGCCGGCACGCGCCATACCAGCGCGGTCGACGGGGACGACGTCCCCGTGCGCCACTTCGGCGCCATTCTTCCCATGGACGAATGGGAGGCCCTGGCCGAAAAACTGCGCCAGGCCGGCACCCGGTTCGTGATCGAGCCACACGTCCGTTTCAAGGGGGAAGTGGGCGAACAGGCTACTATGTTCTTTTTGGATCCTTCGGGCAACGCGCTCGAATTCAAGGCATTTGGCGATCTCGGCCAGGTGTTCGCGAAGTAGCCGGCCGGCGGCGCGACCCGGGCCCGACCGGTTTTTCATCGCCGGGCCGCCCCTGGCGGGGCAGCGCCGCCGCGCGGCGGCAAGCGTGGGGCCATTTTTCAAGGAAGCGCTGCATGTTGTTATCTTCTCGAGTCTTGCTGGGCTGCGCCGCACCGATGGGCGCGGCCGGCGTCATGCTGGCCGCCATGGCCACGCACCTGACGGGTGGAGGCATCCTGTCCACCGCCGCGTTGTTCCTGCTGCTGCATGCCGCCGCCATCACCGGCCTGGCCGCCGTGGTGCCCCACGTCCAGCGCGGCCGCACCGCCCTGATCGGCGCCGCGGCCCTGATCATCGCCGGCACGCTGCTGTTCTCGGTGGACCTGGCCCTGCGCCAACTGGCCGGCATGAAACTGTTCTGGGGCACCGCCCCCTTCGGCGGCGGCGCCATGATCGTAGGCTGGCTGGGCGTCGCCATCGCCGCCCTCATGCCCAACCGCTGACCCCCACCAGCCCGTTGGTTGCCAGGGCACAGCGGATCCGGCTCCGCCGGTCCGCCAGTGCCGCCCCCCGGGGGGCGCCCGTCAGGGCGTAGGGGGGGGAAACTTCTCCATCCAGCCCACGTACCGATCCACGAATCCCTGGATGAACTTGGCGCTGGCCTCATTGGTGATCTTGCCGTCCGCATCCACCAGCCCGCCGGTGTACTGCACGAAGATGCTCGGCTGAGGCAGCACGGGCACGTCCAGCGCCGACAGCACCATGCGCAGGTGTTCCTGCGCCAGGGCCGTGCCGACCTGGCTGGGCGAGGCGCCCATGATGCCGGCGGGCTTGCCCGGCCACGAACTCTTGCCCCAGGGGCGCGAGCCCCAGTCCAGCGCGTTCTTGAGCACGCCGGGGTACGACCGGTTGTATTCCGGCGTGAAGAACAGCAGGCCGTCCGCGGCTTCCACCTGCCGCTTGAACGTGACGACGGGCCCGGGCAGGGCGGTATCGAGATCCTGGTTGTACAGGGGGAGATCGCCGATGGCGATTTCCTCCGTCTGGAAGTTGGATGGCAGCAGTTTCGTCACGGCCTTCGCCAGCTGGCGGTTGAACGATTCCTTGCGGAGACTGCCGATGATCACGCCGATCTTGTAGGTGCTCATGAAGATTCCCGGATCTGGATGAGAAAAGGGGATGCCGGAGCGCGGCCGCCGGCCGCACCGGAGCGGGGGAACTGCCGATTCATGATAGCGCAGCGAATCCACTAGAATGAATCCCTTGTCCCCCCTTGATGCTCACGATGTCAGTCGTTCGTATCGTCAGCTACAACATCCACAAGGGCATGTCCGCCCTGGGCAAGCGCGAGTCCGTGCAGGAACTGCGCCTCGGCCTGCACGGGCTGCGCGCCGACCTGGCTTTTCTCCAGGAAGTCCAGGGGCGCAACGACAAGTCCGGTACCTTGCACGAGCAGCATGAGATGCTGGCCGCGGCCCTGAGGCTGGAGGCCGCCTATGGCCGCAATGCCGTCTACCGGCACAGCGATCATGGCAACGCGCTGCTGTCGCGCTTCCCCATCCTGTCGCACCAGAACCAGGACATCTCCGATCACCGCCTGGAGCAGCGCGGCCTGCTGCATGCCCGCGTGGGCATCGGCGGCCACGAGGTGCATTGCTTCGTGGTGCATCTCGGACTGTTCGCCGGCAGCCGGTCGCGCCAGGTGGGAGCGCTGGTGTCGCGCATCGAGGAAGTCGTGCCGTCGTCGGATCCCATCCTGATCGCCGGGGACTTCAACGACTGGACCAACGTGCTGTCGGACATCCTGGTCGAACGCCTGGGCTTGCACGAGGTGTTCGCGACCGCGCCTCGGGGCAACAACGTGGAACTGCCGCGCCTGCGCGATTCGGTCCGCATGCTGGGCCGGGTGCTGCGGGGCGGGGAAGCCTCGCCCTGGCGGCTGCGGCCCGGGTTCCAGGGCCCGCCCAAGCTCGGCATGGGCAACGAACTGATGGCGCCGCGTCCGCCCCGCACTTTCCCCGCCATCTTTCCGTGGCTGCGGCTGGACCGGATCTACCAGCGCGGATTTTCGGTCCGGCAGGCCAGCGTGTTGTACGGCAGGCCCTGGACACGCCTGTCGGACCACGCGCCGCTGCTGGCCGAGCTCGAACTACCTTGACATGCGGGTGCCTGGCCGCGCCGCGCTGACCGCGGACGCCGCGGCCAGGAAGACGGCGGCCAGCACGAGGCCCGTGGTCGGCCCGTGCGCCGAGGCGGCGGTGAACGCCAGCGCCACCAGCGCCGCGCCCAGTGCCATGCCGAACTGGCGCGCCGTGGCCTGCAGGCCGCCCGCTCCGCCGCTGCGATGGCGCGGGGCCGCGGTCAGCATGACCCGGTTGTTGGGAGTCTGGAACATGCCGAAGCCGGTGCCGCAAAGCACCATGCAGGCCATGATCCAGCCGTTGGGCGTGCTGGTGGGCAGCAACGAGATGACCACCAGGCCGCCGGCGACCAGTCCGGCACCTATCGAGCACAGGATCGAGGGCGCGACGGATTCCGACAGGCGTCCGGCCACGGGGGCCGCGATGGCCACCGCCAGCGGCCAGGGCACCATCAGCATGCCCATTTCCAGCTGGCTGCGGCCCAGGATCTGCTGGAAGTAGAACGGCAGCGAAATATAGGAAATGGTCTGGCCCGAGAACGCGCAGACCGAGGCGCCGACCGAGAACGCGAACTGGCGGATGCGCAGCAGGTCGAGCGGCAGCAGCGGCGTCGCCTGGGTCAGTTCGCGCCGGACCAGCGCCAGCCCGGCCACCGCGCCGCCGGCCAGCAGCGCGAGCGCCGTCATGAAATCGTGCAGCAGCCGGTCCACGCCCACCACGATCAGGCCGAAGGTCAATCCGCTGAGCGTGGCGCTGAGCGCATCGAAAGGACGCTTGGCGAGTTCGGTCTCGGGCAGCATGCGGCTGCCGATGGACAGGATGAACAGGCCGATGGGAAGGTTGACCGCGAACAGCCAGGGCCAGGAGGCGACCGACAGGATCAGCGACCCTATCATCGGCCCGGCGGCGGACGAGGTCGCCACGACCAGGGCGTTATAGCCGATGGCCCGGCCGAACTGCTTCTGGGAATAGATGAAGCGCAGCAGGGCCGGCGTGACGCTCATGACCGCCGCCGCGCCCAGGCCCTGGAACACGCGGAAGGAAATGAGCATCGTGAACGACTGCGACATCGCGCAGCCCGCCGAGGCGATGGTGAAGGCCGTCAGGCCCGCGCCGAACACGCGCCGGTAGCCCAGGATTTCTCCCAGCGACGAGAAGGGCAGCAGGGCGACGACGATCGCGAGCTGGTAAGTGTTGACGATCCAGACGGCCTGGGCAGGCGAGACGCCCAGGTCACGCGCGATGGACGGCAGCGCGACGTTGGTGATGGTGGTTTCCAGGACGGTCATCGCCATCGCCAGCATCGTGGCTGCCAGGGCCCAGTACTTGCGCGGCGGGGTAAGTCCGTCCAGGGGATGCATCTTCTTGTTGTGCGCGCGCCGTGCGCGCGGCGCGCGGATCAGCGTACGGGGAAATTGAAATAGGTATCCGGATACGGCTCTTCGTCCAGAGTGTAGTGCCACCACTCTTCGGGCAGGTTGCGAAAACCGTGCCTGGCCATCAGTTCCTTCAGGAACCGGCGATTGTGTCGGACAGCCTCGGGTAAATCAGGATTGTCTGTATGCGACTTTACATCAAAAAGGTCGAAGGGGGTTCCCATGTCGACCTCGCCGCCGGCCAGCAGCGGACCACGGACGGGCAGGGCGGAGGCGGTTTCAGGCTCCAGCGCGGCCAGCGTCAGATCCACCGTGCTGCCCCGGCTGTGGCCGGATCGCTCGGCGATGTAGCCCAGTTCGAGCAGCGCGGCCTTGTCCACGCCGGGGAAGTATTCGGCCTTGGTCTTCTGGTCGGCGGCGTCGCGCGTCCAGGCCACGAAATCGGTCACGGCGCGCTGGGGCCGGTAGCAATCGAAGATCTTCAACGTCAGGCCCTGGGGCCGGACTTCGCGCTGCACGGCCAGCAGGCGCCGCGCGGCGGGTTCGGTCAGGATGCAGGTGGGGGCGTCGTAGCCCGCCGCCGGCCGGCCCATGAAGTTGGCGCTGCCGTGATAGCGGATGTCCAGCCGCACGGTCTGGGCGACGTCGGTCAGGTGGACGAAGCCGACGGGGATGGGAAGAAGCGGGTCTTCCTGGGCGTGGGCGACCGGCGAGAGCAGCGCCGCGGCGGCGAGACAGGCGCCGGTGGCTTGTGCCAGCGAACCGGCCGGGCGCCGGTCGTCCTGGTCGGAGGAGCGGTTCTTCATTCGGGCATTCCATCTTGAAGCAGCGCATATTATGCGGCGTACGGCGCGCGGCGGGCCAGTTGCGCTATACTTGCGCCCGTCATTGGGGAGTAGCCTCCTTGCCTTTGGGTGCAAGGGCCTGCGTCAACACACTTGCCTACGGGCATGGCGCAGGCGGTCCAGGACTTGGCAAGACCTTTGATCGTGCAGCTTCCGGTGGGCCGGGGCTGTTGCACGATCATTCGGTCAACCGTCCGGCCCGGAGCGCGTATCAAACATGGAAGCCTTCCTCGTCTCGACCGGCATCGTCGCCCTGGCCGAGATCGGCGACAAAACCCAACTGCTCGCCTTGTTCCTGGCTGCCCGCTGGCGTCGGCCCTGGCCCATTATCCTGGGCATCTTCACCGCGACCATCGTCAACCATGCCCTGGCCGGCGCCGTTGGCGCGTGGCTGACGCAGGTGATCGGTCCCGACGCGCTGCGCTGGATACTGGGCGTTTCCTTCATCGCCATGGCGGTCTGGATGCTGGTTCCCGACAAGCTCGACGCAGCCGAGACCGGCAAGCTCAGGCTGGGCGTGTTCGGCACCACGGTGGTGGCATTCTTCCTGGCGGAAATGGGCGACAAGACGCAGGTGGCGACCGTGGCGCTGGTCGCGCAATTCCATGCCTACTACGCCGTGGTGGCCGGCACCACGCTCGGCATGCTGATCGCCAATGTGCCCGCCGTGCTGCTGGGCGACAAGCTGGCCCATCGGCTGCCGGTGCGGCTGGTGCATGGCATCGCGGCACTGATCTTCGCCTGTCTGGGACTGGCCGCGCTGCTCGGCCTGTTCTGATCGCGGGGCTCGTCCCCGGACGGCCCGGGGACGGTGCAACACGATCTTCATGCAAGCTTCACGACCGTTTCATGACAGGCCTCCATCCTTCGAGTCCTTCAGTGACAAACGGATGAAAACCATGAAAAGACTCGTGAGCGGCGGTGTGGGGCTCGCCGCGGTATTGCTGGCGGCAGGATGCCTGTCCTCGGGCGATGACGATCCCATTCCCGTCAATCCGGAGCCGCAGGGGCGGCCCCTGGCCCTGACCATCCTGCACGTCAACGACCATCATTCCCACCTGGATGCCACCTCGGCCACGCTGCAACTGAAGGTGGCCGACGGATCACGCAAGGCCGTCGCGGTATCGGCCGGAGGCTTTCCCCGGGTGAAGGCGGCGATCGACCAGCTGGCGGCGAAGTCGACCCACGTGCTCAAGCTGCACGCGGGCGACGCGCTGACCGGCACGCTGTATTTCAACCGGGCGGGCGAGATGGGCGAGCCCGATGCCGCCCTGATGAACACGGTCTGCTTCGACGCCTTCGCGCTCGGCAACCACGAGTTCGACAAGGGCGACAGCGGCCTGAAGCATTTCATCGACCTGCTGCACGCCGGCAGTTGCAGGACGCCCGTGCTGAGCGCGAACGTCAGCTTCGCCGCGTCCTCGGCGCTGCATCCCTCGCGCGCGGCGGGCGCGGTATCGCCGTCGACGGTCGTGGTGCGCCACGGCCAGAAGATCGGCATCATCGGACTGACGATCGCGGCCAAGACCCAGGCGTCCTCGAGCCCGGACAAGGGTACGGTGTTCGAGGACGAGGCGGTGGCGGCGCAGCGCGAGATCGACGCGCTGCGCAAGCAGGGCATCGACAAGATCATCCTGCTCAGCCACACCGGCTACGGGTACGACAAGCAGATCATCGCCAGGCTCGATGGCGTGGACGTGCTGGTGGGCGGGGACTCGCATACATTGCTCGGCCCCGACGCGATGGCGGGCACGTACGCGCTGGGTGCGACGCCCGGTGGCGCCTATCCCACGCGGATGACCGACAAGCAGGGCAAGCCCGTGTGCCTGGTCCAGGCCTGGGAATACAGCCGGGTGGTGGGCGAGCTGAAGGTGGAGTTCGACGCCAGGGGCGAGATCAGCAAGTGCGAAGGCACGCCGCATGTGCTGATCGGCGACGATTTCGCCATTGGCGGCGCGGCGGCGGGTGCGCCGGACCGGGCCGCGATCCTGGCCGACGTGCAGGCCAGCGGTTTCCTGAAAGTGGTGGCGCCGGACGCCGCGGCGGCGCAGCTGCTGCAGCCGTTCAAGCTGCAGGTGGATGCGTTCAACAAGACGGTCGTGGCACAGGCGCCCGACGAACTGTGCTCGCGCCGCGTGCCGGGCGGCTCGCCCACGCAGACGGCCGGCTGGAACGACTACGGCCGGTCGAGCGCGGCCTGCAACGCGCTGGGCGACGTGACCCGGCGCGGCGGCGACATCCAGCAGATCGTGGCGCAGGCCTTCCTGGAAATTGCGCAGAAGGCCTATGGCGGTGCCGACCTGACGCTGCAAAGCGGCGGTGGCGTGCGGGTGCCCCTGCAGGGCGACATCACCGCGGGCCGCGCCATCGAGGTCGTGCCTTTCGGCAACCAGCTGTATCGCCTGGAGGTGACCGCGACGGAGATCAAGAACCTGCTGGAGGACGGCATCGAGGCCACCTATGGCGGCACCGGCGCCACGGGGCCCTATCCCTACACCGGCGGGCTGCGCTGGGACGTGGATGCGACCCAGCCCAAGGGCAGCCGGGTCAGCAACATCGAACTGCGCGACAGTGCCACGGGGAACTGGGGATTGCTGGACCTGGGCAACGCCACCCGCACCTACAAGCTGTTCGTGCTGAGCTTCAACGCCAACGGCGGCGATGGCTACGCCACCCTGGCGGCCGTGCCGGCCGCGCGGCGGCTCGACGTGGGCGTGCTGGATGCCGACGTGTTCCTGGAATACATCGCGGCGCAGCCCAAGGGGACGAACGGCCTGCCGCAACTGCGCAAGCTGGAACCTGGCCTCTATAGCACCAAGTCCCATAAGGACGTGTGGACCCTCTCTACGCGCTGACGCGCGCCTCCCGGGTCTAGTCCCAGGGCGCGGCCATCGGCCGCGCGGGGCGGGCTTTCCATCCGGCCCGCCAGTGCCGCTCCCTTCAAGAGGTAGACTATGCGAGTAGGCAGTTGCTGCGATGAGGCGTGGCGGCTGCGCGTGTCTTTAGTCCCGAATCGCCCGTGCGCGGCGGCTGTCGCGCATGCCCTAGATTGGGCCGGCCGCTCCGGCCCGTTTATCGCCAGGAAGACCATGTCGAATTTCCTCGTCCGCAAAGTCGCAGTGCTGGGTGCCGGAGTCATGGGCGCCCAGATCGCCGCGCACTGCGTCAATGCCAAGGTGCCGGTGGTGCTGTTCGACCTGCCCGCCAAGGAAGGCCCCAAGAACGGCATCGTGCAGAAGGCCATCGACAACCTGCGCAAGCTCAGCCCCGCTCCGCTGGCGGTGCCGGAACTGGCATCGCTGATCGAGCCCGCCAATTACGAAGACGACCTGGCCAGGCTCAAGGAATGCGATCTGGTGATCGAGGCGATCGCCGAACGCATGGACTGGAAGCATGATTTGTATGCGAAGGTCGCCTCGGCGATCGGTCCGCGGGCCATCTTCGCCACCAATACCTCGGGCCTGTCGATCACCGAACTGTCCAAGGGCATGGCCCCCGGGCTGCTGCCGCGCTTCTGCGGCGTGCACTTCTTCAATCCGCCACGCTACATGCACCTGGTGGAACTGATTCCCACCGCGCATACCGAACCCGCCATCCTGGACCATCTGGAGGCTTTCCTGACCACGGTGCTGGGCAAGGGCGTGGTACGGGCCAAGGACACGCCCAATTTCATCGGCAACCGCGTGGGCGTGTTCGGATTGCTGTCCGCGATGATCGAGGCCGAGCGCTTCGGGCTGACCTACGACGTCGTGGACGACCTGACCGGCGCCAAGCTGGGCCGGGCCAAGTCCGGCACTTTCCGCACCGGCGACGTGGTCGGGCTGGACACGCTGGCGCACGTCATCAAGACCATGGAAGACTACCTGCCCGATGATCCGTTCGCCGCGCACTACGGCACGCCGCCGGTGCTGGCCGGGCTGATCAAGCAGGGCGCGCTGGGGCAGAAGACCGGCGCGGGGTTCTTCCGCAAGCAGGGCAAGGCCATCCTCAGGCTGGATCCGGCCAAGGGCGAGTACGTGCCGGCCGACGGCAAGGCCGACGATGCCGTCGCCCGCATCCTGAAGAACAAGGACGCCGGGCAGCGCCTGCAGGCGCTGCGCGACAGCGAGCATCCGCAGGCCCAGTTCCTGTGGGCCATCCTGCGCGATACCTTCCAGTACATCGCCGTGCACCTGGCCGACATCGCCGGCACCGCGCGCGACGTGGACTTCGCCATGCGCTGGGGATTCGGCCATGGCGTGGGCCCGTTCGAGCTGTGGCAGCAGGCCGGCTGGCTGCAGGTCGCGCAATGGGTGCAGGCCGACATCGCGGCAGGCAAGACGCTGTCCAGCGCGCCGCTGCCGGCCTGGGTGACCAGCGGCCCGGTGGCCGAGCGCGGCGGCGTCCATACGCCGGAAGGGTCGTGGAACCCGGCCGCGGGCAGGTTCGAGCCGCGCTCCAGCCTGCCGGTCTATGCGCGCCAGATCTTCCGCGCGCCGCTGGCAGGAGAGGGCATCGTGCCGCTGGCCGCCGGCAAGACCGTCTTCGAGGACGAGGCGATCCGCCTGTGGACCCTGGACCGCGCCGGCCTGGACGATGTGCTGATCGCCTCGTTCAAGACCAAGATGCACACCATCAGCCCCGCCGTGACGCTGGGGCTGCTGCGGGCCGTCGACCTGGCCGAGCAGGACTACCGCGGGCTCGTGGTCTGGAATCCGGGCGAGCCGTTCTCGGCCGGCGCCGACCTGCAGGCCATCGTGCCGCTGTTCATGAGCGGCGGCGTGCAGGCCGTCGCGCCCGAGGAGGAACGCCTGCAGCAGTTGATGCTGCGGCTGCGCTACGCCCAGGTGCCCACGGTGGCCGCGCTGGCGGGCATGGCGCTGGGCGGCGGCTGCGAGCTGTCGGTGTATTGCGCGCGCCGCGTGGCGCATTTCGAGACCTATCTCGGCCTGGTCGAGGTGGGCGTGGGCCTGATCCCGGGCGGCGGCGGCCTGACCTACCTGGCCCGGCGCGCGGCGCAGGAGCGGGCGCTGGCGCCGGACATGCCGCTGATGGCCTTCCTGAAGAAGTACGCCTTCCAGGCCGCCACCGCGCAGGTCTCCAAGTCCGCGGTCGAGGCCCGGCGCATGGGCTACCTGCTGGACGACGACCCCATCGTCTTCAACGTGCACGAGGTGCTGTACGCGGCCATCCGCGAGGCGCAGGCCCTGCACGACACGGGCTGGCGCGCGCCATGGAAGGAGCCGTTCGCGGCCGCCGGCAGCGAAGGCATCGCCATGCTGAGCGCGCAACTGGTGAACATGCGCGACGGCGGCTTCATCTCAGACTACGACTACCGCCTGGGCCATGCGATTGCCGAGATCCTGTGCGGCGGCGAGATCGAAGCGGGATCGCTGGTGGACGAGCAGTGGATCATGGCGCTGGAGCGCCGGACGTTCATGTCGCTGCTGGGCGAACCCAAGACGCAGGAACGCCTGATGGGCATGATGCAGACCGGCAAACCTATAAGGAATTGATGTGGCCCCCCCCTACGCGCTGACGCGCGCCCCCCAGGGGGCGATGCGGGTGGACCGGCGGAGCCGGATCCACCGCATCCTGGGGTACCAACCGGCTGGCGAGGAACTGCGTTCTTGGCGTTCCTTCAGTGCAGGTGGTGACGAAGTGGGGTTTGAGCGGTGGAACAACAGGGGCGCCTCGTGGCGTCACGGACGAATTGAAGGAGATGGGGATGTCACGTCAGGTTCAGGATGCGTATGTCGTTGCCGCGTCGCGGACGCCGATCGGGAAGGCGCCGCGGGGAGCGTTGCGGACGGTGCGGCCGGATGATTTGTTGATCCATGTGCTGCGCGCGGCGCTGGCGCAGGTGCCGGGGCTGGATCCGGGGCGTATCCAGGATGCCATCATCGGCTGCGCGATGCCCGAGGGCGCGCAGGGGATGAACGTGGCCAGGATTTCCACCCTGCTGGCCGGCCTGCCGCAAAGCGTGGGCGCGGTCACGGTGAACCGTTTCTGCGCGTCGGGGCTGACCGCCATCGCGATGGCCGCCGACCGGATCCGCGTGGGCGAGGCCGACGTGATGATCGCCGGCGGCACCGAGTCGATGAGCATGGTGCCGATGATGGGCGTCAATCCGTCGCTGAACCCGAAGGTGTTCGAGGGCGACGAGAACATCGGCATTGCCTACGGCATGGGCCTGACCGCCGAGAAGGTGGCCGCCCAGTGGAAGGTGTCGCGGGAGGACCAGGATGCGTTCGCGCTGGCCTCGCACCAGAAGGCGCTGGCCGCCCAGCAGGCGGGCGAGTTCAAGGACGAGATCGCGCCCATCGAGGTGGTGACGCACTTCCCCGACCTGGAGGCGGAGAAGGTGGCGGTGCGCAAGCGCACGATGTCGCTGGACGAAGGGCCGCGTGCCGACACCAGCGCCGAGGCGCTGGCCAGGTTGCGGCCGGTGTTCGCGGCCAAGGGCAGCGTGACCGCCGGCAACAGTTCCCAGACCTCGGACGGCGCGGGCGCGCTGGTGCTGGTGTCCGAGAGGGCGCTCAAGGAATTCAACCTCGTGCCGCTGGCGCGTTTCGTGACCGCCACGGTGCGGGGCGTGCCGCCGGAGATCATGGGCATCGGCCCCAAGGAGGCCGTGCCCGCCGCGCTGCGGCAGGCCGGCCTGTCGCTGTCCGATATCGACTGGATCGAACTCAATGAGGCGTTCGCCGCGCAGTCGCTGGCGGTGATCCGCGACCTGGGCCTGGACCCGGCCAGGGTCAATCCGATGGGGGGCGCGATCGCGCTTGGTCACCCGCTGGGGGCGACCGGCGCGATCCGTGCCTCTACCGTGGTGCATGCGCTGCGGCGCAGGAACCTGAAGTACGGCATGGTCACGATGTGCGTGGGCACGGGCATGGGCGCCGCGGGAATCTTCGAGCGGGTCTAGTCGCGTGGTCGAGACGGGGCGCGGCGATTCCTGGCGGGACGCCGCGCGGCGACGGGAGGGGCGTGCAATGGCGGAGTTCGTCACCCTGGAAGTCCATACCAACCCTTGGGACGCCCACATCACCCGTGGGCTGCTGGAAAGCGAGGGCATCCCGGTGCTGCTGCAGAACGAGCACCAGGTATGGGCCAACTGGCCTTTCTCGCTGGCCCTGGGCGGTGTGCAGGTGCAGGTTCCCGCCTTGTCGCTGCCGCGCGCGCAGGCGGTGCTGGCGCGCCGCAACAGCGGGGAGTATCAGCAGGAAGTGTTCGACCAGCCCGTCGCCGCGCGATGCGAGGCCTGCGGCGGCACGCGGTTCGCGCGCGACGTGAACTGGCCGCAGGTGGCGCTGGCACTGGTGACGCTGTGCTGGAGCAGCGTCATCTTCCCGCCTCGCAGGGGACCGATGAAATGCGTGGACTGCGGAACGCCGGCTGGTGAGGCCTGAGCCGGGCGGCTACCGGCCCTTCGCGCGATCGGCGTTCTCCTGCATCCGGCGCAGCAGTTCCAGCAAGCGTTCCACCTCTTCCCTGTCGAATCCTTCCAGCATCCTGGCCTGCCTGTCCATGGCCCGGGCGATCAGCGCCTGGCCGGTCTGCCGGCCCCGCGGCGTCACGCTGAAGATGGTGCGGCGCGCGTCGGCGGGATCGGGGATGGAGCCCACCAGTCCCGCCTGAGCCAGCTTGGCCAGCGTGCGGCTGACCCAGGCCTTGTCGATGTGCATGATCTGGCACAGGGGCGTGACGCCCATGTCGCCGCGCGTGGCCAGGACCACCAGGCAGCGGTATTCGGGCAGCGTGAGGCCGGCCACTTCCTGCGCATCCCGTTCGGCCAGGCCGCCCAGGCTGGATGACAGCCGGAAGATGACGAAGCCCAGCAGCGAGGTCAGGTCGAAATCGACCGGCGCGGTTCCGCGCCGGCGGGACGAGGATCGGGAGGGGGCGGTCATGGGCATCGGCCGGGACGAAAGTGGAACGGACAGGCGCCATGTTGACAGAAGAGCGTGCCGGCCGCCAATTGGTTGTCAAAACATCATTGACAACACAACAAAAAGCGCGCATCGTCTCTTCCGCAGCGTTCAACGATCCGTTTCATGGCTTCCAATCTCCTGATCATCCTGTCGGACGAACACAGCCCCGGCGTCATGGGCTGCGCCGGCCATGGCGAGGTGTCGACTCCGCACCTGGATGCGCTGGCGGCGTCGGGTACGCGTTTCGCCAACGCGGTATGCGCCAGCCCCATCTGTGTGCCGACCCGTGCCGCGCTCGCCACCGGGCGGGCGGTGCACGAGGCCGGCTACTGGGACAATGTCGATGCCTACGACGGTGCCGTGCCCAGCTGGCACCACGTGCTGCGCGAGCACGGGCATGAAGTGGTGTCCATAGGCAAGCTGCACTATCGCGGCGCCCCGGGCGAGGACTACGGTTTTTCCGAAAGCCTGCTGCCCATGCACATCCATGGCGGCCGGGGCGAGGTCAAGATGCTGCTGCGCGATCCGCCCGCCTCGCTGGGCGACGGCGCGAACATGCTGGCCTCGGCGCGTGCGGGCGAGTCGGACTACAACCGCTACGACGACCGCATCTGCGACACGGCGGTCCGATGGTTGCGTCGCAAGGCGGCGACGCCCGCCCCGGACAAGCCCTGGGTACTGATGGTATCGCTGGTCGCGCCGCATTTTCCGCTGACCGTGCCGGCGCCCTTCTTCGACCGCTATGCCGCGCAGCCCCTGCGCCTGCCCAAGGCCTATCGGTTCGGCATCGACGAGGCGGCCCATCCCTTCATCCGCCAGTATGCGCGCGAGACCGGCTACAACGTCCATTTCCGCGACGAATCGGATGTCAGGCGGGCGCTGGCCGGCTACTACGGCCTGGTCAGCTTCCTGGATGCCAAGGTGGGCACGCTGGTGCGCACGCTGAAGGAGTGCGGGCTGGACGACGCGACGCGCATCATGTACCTGAGCGACCATGGCGACAACGTGGGGGCGCGGGGCCTCTGGGGCAAGAGCACCATGTATGCCGAGTCGGTGGGCATACCGATGATCCTATCCGGTGCCGGCATCGAGGCCGGACGGGTCGAGCGCACGCCCGTCGGCCAGACCGATGTCTACGATACCGTGCTGGACGCGGTGGGCGTACCCGCCGATGCCGGACGCGTGTCGCCATCGGCGCGTTCGCTGCTGCGGGAGCTGCCCGCCGACCGCGCGGTGCTGTCCGAATACCATACCGTGGGTTCGCGCGCGGCCGTCTTCATGCTGCGCGACGTCCATACCAAGTACGTCCACTATTGCGACCATCCTCCCCAGTTGTTCGACCTGGACGACGATCCGGACGAACTGCACGACATCGCCGCGAAGTCGCCGGGCCGCGTGCATGCCTGGCGCGAGCGGCTGGCCGGGTTCTGCGACCCCGACGAGGTCGATCGCCGCGCCAAGGCGCGACAGGCCGAATTGATCCGGCGCCATGGCGGCGACGCGGCGATCCGGGCCGGGACGGGCATAGGGGGATACACGCCGGTCTTGGCGTGAGGAGCGGATTCCATCGCGGCGCCCGGCGCCGCATCATCACAAAACCGGCAGGAGACAAGACATGAAGTACCCCAGGGTCCTACGCGGACTGATCGCGGCCGCGCTGGCCGCCGTGGCCGGCATGGCCCAGGCACAGCAGGCCGGCGCGCGGCTGCTGGTGGGCTATCCGGCCGGCGGGGCGCCCGATGCCGTGGCGCGCGTATTCGCCGAGCACCTGCGGCAGGTCGCCGGCTTTCCCGTGGTGGTGGAGAACCGCGCCGGCGCGACCGGCAAGCTGGCCATCGATGCGGTGCAGGCCGCCCCCGCCGACGGCCAGACGCTGATGGTGATGCCGGCCAGTTCGCTGCTGCTGACGCCCATGGTGCTGAAGTCCGCCCACTACGACGCAGTCCGGGATTTCGCGCCGGTGTCCGCATTGGCCGAATACGGCTTCGGCGTGGCGCTGGGGCCCGCCGCGCAGGGCGCCACGCTGGCGGCGTTCATGGCCTGGGCCAAGGGCCATGCCGACCAGGCCAACTACGCGACGCCCGGCCTGGGGACGCCGCAGCACTTCCTGGGCGCGGAGCTGGCCAGGCAGGGCGGCACGCCGTTGACGCACGTGCCCTACCGCGGAGGCGCCAATGCCGTCACCGACGTGCTGGGCGGGCAGGTCGCGGCGCTGATCACCACCGAGCAACTGCTCGTTCCCTACCAGGCCCAGGGCAAGCTGCGCGCCGTGTTGATCACCTCGCCGCAGCGCAATGCCAAGCTGCCGGGCGTGCCGACCGCGCGCGAAGCCGGCCTGCCGCAGCTCGAGGCGGTGGATTGGTTCGGCCTTTTCGCCAAGGCGGGAACGCCGGCCGACCGGCTGGCGCAGTGGCAGGCGCGGGCCGATGCGGTGCTGGCCAGCCCCGCCTATCGCAAGGCGATCGCCGACCTCGGCTACGCCCTGCCGGCTCAGCCCACCGCCGGGCTCGGGTCCAGGCTGGAGCGCGAACGTGGCCAGTGGCGCGACCGGATGCGGGTTTCCGGTTTCCAGGCAACGGAATAAGATTTGTCGGGGAGCGCAGGCCGCGCGACAGCCGGGGCGCGGCTGCGGTGCGATCTCCCGGCGCAAGGAGCAGGCCATGCAGAAGTTGAGTGCGCAGGACATCGAGCAGGCGATGGCGAAGCTGCCCGAGTGGCAGCTGGACGCGCAGCGGGGCGCCATTCGGCGCCGGTTCCAGTTCCAGGATTTCAGCCAGGCCTTCGCGTTCATGACGCGCATCGCCCTGTATGCGGAAAAGAACGATCACCATCCCGAGTGGTCCAACGTCTACAACCGGGTGGACGTCACGCTGACCACCCATGACGCGAACGGCCTGACACAGCGCGACATCGACCTGGCGCGCCACGCCGACGAGGCTGCGCGCGCCCATTCCGGATAAGAGGCCAGGATGAAGCACCCATCGACCGCGCCCAAGCACGGTCTTGCCGCCGGCGACGCGGGCCGGCCGGAGCGGGCGGACTGGACCATAGACCAGGGCTGGGAGCGCTACACCCAGGAAGAGCACGCCGTCTGGAGGTTCCTGTTCGAGCGGCAGTCCAGGCTGGTGCCGGGCCGCGCCTGCCGCGAGTTCGAGGAGGGCATGCGCGACCTGCCCATAGGCGCGGACCAGATTCCCGATTTCCGCCGCCTGAGCGACGTGCTGTCGCGGCGCACCGGCTGGCAGGTGGTGGCCGTGCCCGGCCTGGTGCCCGACGACGTGTTCTTCGAGCACCTGGCCAACCGGCGTTTTCCCGCCGGGCAGTTCATCCGCCGCGCCGACCAGCTCGACTACCTGGAAGAGCCCGATGTCTTCCACGACGTCTTCGGTCACGTGCCCATGCTGATGAACCCCATCCTGGCGGATTTCGTGCAGGCCTACGGCGAAGGCGGGCTGCGTGCCCAGCGCATGGGTGTGCTGCCCAACCTGGCGCGCGTGTACTGGTACACCGTGGAGTTCGGCCTGGTGCAGCAGACCGAGGGGTTGCGCATCTACGGCTCGGGCATCATCTCGTCGTACGCGGAAAGCCTGTTCGCGCTGGCAGACCCCTCGCCCAACCGGGTCCGCTTCGAACTGGAGCGCGTGATGCGGACGCGCTATCGCATCGACGATTTCCAGGAAACCTATTTCGTGCTGCACGACCTGGAAGAACTGCTGGAGCTCGCGCGGGTCGATTTCGCGCCCGTCTACGAGCGCGTACGCCAGCAATCCGAACTGGAGCCGGGCATCCTGCTGCCGGGGGACGATATCATGACCCGGGGCACGGGCGCTTACCATGCCGCGCGGGCGGAAGGGAACTGACATGGCATCGACACATACGGGGCGGCGCACGGTCATGGTCACCGGCGCGGCTGGAACGTTGGGCGGCGCCGTTGCCGCCGCCTTTGCCGCCGAGGGCGCCAACCTGGTGCTGCTGGACCGCCGCGAGGCGCAACCGCCGGCGGGGCTGGGCGCGGCCTCGTGCCTGATCGCGCCGGTGGATCTGCTGGATGCCGGGCAGGTCGCGGATGCGGCGGACCGCGCGCGGGACCGCTTCGGCGCGATCGACGTGCTGTGCAACATCGCCGGCGGTTTCCGCATGGGCGAGGCCGTGCACGAGATCCGCGACGCCACCTGGAATTTCCTGCTGGACCTGAACGCCCGCAGCATCGTCCATACCGCGCGCGCCGTCGTGCCCGGCATGGTGGCACGGGGTGAAGGCCGGATCGTCAACGTCGCCGCCCATGCCGCCTTGCGCGGCACGGCCGGCATGGGCGCCTATTGCGCCTCGAAAAGCGCGGTCATGCGGCTGACCGAGTCCATGGCAGCGGAGCTGCGCGAGCGGGGCATCAACGTCAATTGCGTCATGCCCACCATCATCGATACGCCCGAGAACCGGCGCGACATGCCGGATGCCGATCCCGCGCGCTGGGTGGCGCCGGCCGACCTGGCCGAAGTGATCCGCTTCCTGGCTTCGCCGGCGGCCCGCGCCGTCCACGGCGCGGCATTGCCGGTGACGGGCCTGTCCTGAAGGCCGTTCAGGACAGCTCGGCGTTCAGCGGGGCCAGCTCGGCGATGACATCCGGCAGCGGCCGGGCGCCTGCGGGCAGGTTCAGGCTGACATGGTGGGTGCCGGCTTCGCGCATGCGCGCCAGGATGCCGGCCAGCGCCCGTGCGCCGGTGCGATAGCCCAGTTCGATGGCTTCGGCCGGGGCTTCGGGGCGGTCCAGCAGTTCCACGCGCATGGCGACGCCGAAGGCACGGAACTGGCCCGGCGCGGCGCGTTCCACCGCCTGGCGCCACATCCCGTGGCGGCCGCGCTGTACTTCCGGCGGACGGTGGTAGGTGGTCCAGCCCACCGCGTGGCGGGCGATCCAGTCCAGGCTCTGGCCGGCCGAACCGACGGCCAGCATGGGCACGGGCGTGGCGGGGAGCGGCCGCAGGCTGAAGGCCACGGGCGGATCGTCCTGCACGTCGGGCACGACGCGCGGCGGGGTCCCCAGCGCGGCCGACAGTTGTTCCCAGCGCGCGCGGAAATCCTCGCGCCGGGTGGCGGCATCACGGCCGAACGCCAGGTATTCGGGCGGCCGGTCGCCCGATCCCAGTCCCAGCACGAAGCGTCCCGGCGCCAGCGAGGCGATCGAGACGGCGCCCTTGGCGACGTGCAGCGGATGGCGCAGCGTCAGCACGACGGCACCCGTCACGAGGCCGATGCGCCGGGTGCGCGCGGCCAGCGCGCCCAGCCATGTCCACGGATCGAGATGGCCGATGGCTTCGGGATAACCGGGATGGTTCAGCGGCACGTCGCGCACCCACAGCGCGGCGAAACCCGCCGATTCGGCCTGGGCCGCCAGTTCCAGTTGATGGTGGAAATCGACTTCGCGCCGGCCGGCATGTTCGGCGGCGTCGACCCAGGGCAGGGCCAGTCCCAGCGTCAGCCGGTCGGCCTGGAACAGGGACGCCGCGGCGTTCATGGCGGCCCTAGGCGGGGTCCATGCCGTTCTTGCGCTTGATCTCGGCCGCGTCGGCGCTGGCCATGAAGGCCAGCAGTTCGCGCACGGTGTCCTGCCGGGTGCAGGTGGCGGCCACGCCGGCGGAGAAGGTGGTCATGACCTGCAGGCCGGGGGGCAGGGGACCCACGATGTCGATGCCCGGCACGTTCATCATTTCGCTCAGTTGCTGGAATCCGAGATCGACTTCGCCCTTGGCGATCAGGGTCCCCACCGGGATGCCGGGCTTGGCCTGGACGGTGCGGTCCTTGATCTGGTCGGCGATGCCCCAGCGTTCGAACAGTTTGGACAGGTAGACGCCGCTGGGACCGGTGGAGTAGCCGATGGTGCCAGCGTCCAGCACGGCCTGCCTGAGGGCGGTTTCGGAGCCGATGTCCGGGCGCGGCGCGCCGGCGCGCACGGCCACGTAGACGCCCGATACGACCAGGTCCACGCGGCTGCCCGCCACGATATGCCCGGCTTCGGTCATCTGGTCGATGACGTTGGCGGCCAGCACGACGGCGTCCAGGGCTTCGCCGGACTGCACGCGCCGGGCGGCATCGACGCCGCCGACGGATTCCACGAGGATGTCCTGCTGTGCGTGCGATTGCTGGAATTGGGCGACGAGATCGGCAAGCAGCTGCTTGGTTGCCATCGAGGAAAGGATGTGGATCTGGGATGCCATGGTTTGCGTCCTGTGAGTCGGCGGCCGGCACGGCCCTGCCGGCAGATTAGAACATAGGGGCGTCGCGCGTCGGGACGCCTGCTCGGCCGGGTGCCGGCCTACGAGCGATGCGTCAGGATGTTGACCAGATTGCCGAACGGGTCGCGCACGTAGAAGCGCCGCACGCCCCAGGCTTCGTCGCAGGGCCCGTAGACGATCTCGGCCCCGTGCGCGCGGGCGCGGGCCAGCACGTCGTCCACGTCGTCGACCTCGATGGACAGCGCCGGCACGGGCGTGCCCGAACCGCCTTCGCTGGCCACGCTGACCTGGGGCGTCTGGCTGCCGCCGGACGCGAAGGTCATGAGCCAGCCGTGGTCCATGACCACGTCCAGGCCCAGCAGCCTGCCGTAGAACTCCCGCGCGAGGGCGGGGTCGGGGGTGGAGAGATTGGCGACGATGCGGCGGACGGTCATGGCGGTCGTGCTCCGGAAGCGAATCTTGACCGGAGATTCTATCGCCCGCGACCCCCGCGGCTGGAAGCGCGCCGCGGCCGTGGGTAAAGTGGAGGCTTGCCCACCGAAGCACCGCCGTCTTGAATCCTTCCCCATCCGCCGATCCCCGCCTGGCCCGCCTGCGCCGCATGAAACTGGGCGCGCTGGGCCTGCTTGCCGCGTCGTTGGCGGGTTTCGGGCTCAGCCATGCGATGGGCGGGCAGGGCGCCTGGGCCTGGGTCCGGGCCTTCTGCGAGGCCGCCACGGTGGGCGCGCTGGCCGACTGGTTCGCCGTGGTGGCGCTGTTCAAGCGGCCGCTGGGCCTGCCGATTCCCCACACCGCCATCGTTCCCGCCAACCAGGCGCGCCTGGGGGACAACCTGGCCGTGTTCGTGCGCGATCATTTCCTGGCGCCCGACGCGCTGCTGGCCAGGCTCCAGGTATTCGACCCGGCCAGCCGGCTGGGCGCATGGCTGAGCGAGCCGGCCCAGGCGCGCATGGCGGCGGGCATGGCGCGCACGTGGCTGTCGCAGGCGCTGGACCTGCTGGACGAGCGGGTCGTGCGCGAGGCCATCCAGTCTTTCGTCGTCGCCCGCCTGCGGGCCTGGGATGCCGGGGCGACGGCGGGAGAGGTGCTGGGATTGCTGACGCGCGACGGCCGCCATCATCAATTGCTGGACGAGGCCCTGCGGCGCCTGGGGGGCTACCTGGACGACGAGGGCGTCAAGGAGCGGGTGTCGGATCTGATGGTGAAATACGCGCGCAAGGAATGGCCCAGGATCGTCGGGACCGTGAACCTGGTGAAACCGGTCGAAGGGATCGCCGACAATCTGGCGGACCGGCTGGCGCGCGCGCTGCTGGATGAACTGCACGAGGTGTTGTCGCGGCCCGATCATCCGCTGCGCCAGGACTACGAGGCCTGGGTGGCGGACTACGTGGCGCGGCTGCGCGACGATCCGCAATTGCGCGAGCAGATCGACGGCATCAAGTCGCGGCTGATCGATCACCCCTCGGTGCAGGCGTACGTGCAGGGGCTGTGGGCAGAGATCCACGCGGCCCTGCGCCGCAACCTGGATGCGCAGGACTCGCCGCTGGCGCGGCACCTGGAGCAGAGCCTGCTGGGACTGGGCCGCCAGCTGGCCGCCAATCCCGCCCTGCGCGAAGCGATCAACGAACATGTCATGACCGGCGCGCGCAGCCTGGCGGCCCGGCTGCGCGAAGGGGTCACCGAGCATATCGCCCAGACCGTCAGGGGCTGGGACGAAAAGCGGCTGGTGCAGGCGCTGGAGCTGAGCGTGGGCCCCGACCTGCAATACATCCGCTACAACGGCACGCTGGTGGGCGGGCTGATCGGGATCGGCCTGCACGCACTGGTGCTCGCCTTCGGCGGCTGAGCGGCGGCCGGCCGCGCTACGCCGCGTCGTCGCGCAGTGCCTGGGCGCGGGCGGATCCGCCGCGCAGGATGCAGGCCGCGGCCACGGCCGCGCACAGTGTCAGTACGGCGCCGACCGCCGCGGAGAGTTGCAGCGCATCGACGAACGCCCCGCGCGCCACCGCCAGCATGGCGTCGGCCTGCGGCGTGGGCAGCGCATGCGCCGCCGCCACCGCGGCGCCCAGCGTGGACGAGGCGGCCTCGGCCACCTGAGGGGGGATGCCGTCCGGCATGCCCGCGGACAGGCCGGCTCGATAGATCATCGCGCCCATGCTGCCGAAGACCGCGATGCCGAGCGCGCCGCTGAATTCGGCGCTGGTCTCGGAAATGGCGGAAGCCGAGCCCGCGCGCTGCGGCGGCGCCGAGGTGATGATCATCTCGTTGCCGATGGTGAACACCGGCGCCATGCCCAGGCTCATCACGATCAGGCCCGCCATGATCGCCTCCAGCCCGTAGGGGCGGTCGGCCAGCAGCAACATCAGGAAGCCGGCGGCCGCCGCGAGCAGTCCGCCCACGAAGATGGACAGCGGCGGCACGCGCCGGGCCAGCCTCGGGGCGAGCAGCGAGCCCGCGACGAAGCCCAGCGCCCAGGGCACGGTGACCAGGCCCGCCCGCAGCGGATCCAGGCCCAGCACCAGTTGCAGGTACTGCGTGATGAAGATGTACACGCCGAACATGGCGAGGCAGGACAGCGCGTAGGCGGCGATGGCCGCGCTGAAGGCCGGTCGCATGAAAAGGTCCAGGTCCAGCAGCGGATAGGGCAGGCGCCGCTGCCGCCGCACGAAGGCCACGCCCACCGCGAACCCCGCCGCGATGATGGCGGCTGAGGCCCACGAGGCACCGTGCTGGGCGATCTGCTTGAGTCCGTAGATCATCGCCAGCACGGCGAACAGGGATTGCGCCACGCTGGGCGGGTCGATGCGGCCGGCGTCCGGGTCGCGGTATTCCGGCAGCAGCACCGGGCCGAGCACGAGCAGGAGCAGCATCACCGGCACCGCGACCAGGAAGACCGATCCCCACCAGAAGAATTGCAGCAGCACCCCACCCACCAGCGGCCCGATGGCGCTGCCGAGCGAGAAGCTGGCGATCCAGATGCCGATCGCGAACTGGCGCTCGTGCTCGTCGTGGAACATGTTGCGGATCAGGGACATGGTCGATGGTGCCAGGGTGGCGCCCGCGATGCCCAGCAGGGCCCGCATGGCGATCAGCATGCCCGCGCTGTCGGAGAAGGCCGCGATGGCCGAGGCGACACCGAATGCCGCGGCGCCGATCAGCAGCAGCTTGCGCCGCCCGATGCGGTCGCCCAGGGTGCCCATGGTGATGAGCAGGCCCGCGACCAGGAAGCCGTAGATGTCGATGATCCACAAGAGTTGCGAACTGGACGGGTTGAGCTGGGCGCTGATGGCGGGCAGGGCCAGGTTGAGCACGGTCAGGTCCATCGCGTAGACCATGCAGGGCAGCGCGATGACGGCCAGTCCTATCCATTCCTTGCGGGTGGCCTTGGGAGACGGGGATGAGGTCATGGGAGGATCAGTGGGAAGGGAGGGCTTGGGCAGCACGCTCCAGGAGAAGTTCCTGTTCCCGCAGGTTGCGGGTCATGGCGGCGGCGCGCAGGAATTCCTCGCGCGCCTCGGCGCGGCGCCCGAGTTTCTGCAGCAGGTCGCCGCGCACGCTGGGCAGCCAGTGGTAGTTCGCCAGGGCCGGCTCGGAACGCAGCGCGTCCGCCAGCGCCAGGCCGGCGGCGGGGCCGAAGGCCATGCCGACCGCCACGGCGCGGTTCAGCTCGACCACGGGGGACGGGGCCACCTGCGCCAGGGCGTCGTACAAGGCCACGATGCGTTCCCAGTCGGTCTCGTCCGGCGTCCGGGCCCGGGCATGGCAGGCGGCCAGCGCGGCCTGCAAGGCATAGGGGCCGTGCGCTCCGCCCAGGGCTTCGGCCCGGGCCAGGGCCGCCAGGCCGCGTCGTATCAGCAGCGGGTCCCAGCGCGTGCGATCCTGGTCCATCAGCAGGACGGGGCGCCCGTCGGCGTCGGTGCGGACCGGCAGACGCGAGGCCTGGATCTCCAGCAGCGCGCATAGGCCATGCACCTCGCCCTCGTCCGGTGCCAGTCCCGCCAGTACGCGCGCCAGCCGCAGCGCCTCGCCGCACAGCGCCGGCCGCACCCAGTCGTCGCCGGCCGTGGCCGAATAGCCCTCGTTGAAGACCAGGTAGATCACTTCCAGTACCGAGTCCAGGCGGGTCGCGCGCTCATGCGCGTGGGGCACCTCGAACGGCACCCTGGCCGCCGACAGGGTGCGCTTGGCACGCACGATGCGCTGGGCGATGGTGGCCTCGGGCACCAGGAAGGCGCGGGCGATCTCGCCGGCCGTCAAGCCGCCCAGCAGGCGCAGCGTCAGCGCCACGCGGGCGTCGGTGGACAGGACGGGATGGCAGGCGGTGAAGATCAGGCGCAGCAGGTCGTCGCCCACTTCGTCGTCGCGTGCGGCCTCGACCAGGGCCGCCGGATCCGGCGCATGGCCCGCGCCCAGCACTTCGGTCTCGTGGCCGTACTCCTCGTGCTTGCGCGCGTGCAGGGCGGCCTGGCGCAGGCGGTCCAGCGCCCGGTTCTTCGCGGTGGTCATCAGCCAGGCTCCGGGATTGTCCGGCACGCCATCTCCGGGCCATCGTTCCAGCGCGGCCACCAGCGCGTCCTGCGCCAGTTCCTCCGCCAGGCCGACGTCGCGCACCAGCCGCGCAACGCCCGCGATGATGCGGGCCGATTCGATCCGCCAGACGGCTTCGATGGCCCGGTGGGTGGCGGCCTGGGTCACAGGCTCAGCCCTGCTCGACCGTGGCCGGATCCATGTAGAAGACCTCCCATGCATGGCCGTCCGGGTCGTCGAAGCCATGGCTGTACATGAAGCCGTGGTCCTGCGGAGGCCGCGGTGCCGTGCCGCCGGCGGCCAGGGCCTTGCGCACCATGTCGTCGACGGCCTCCCGGCTGTCGCAGGTCAGGGCCACCAGGACTTCGGTGCTTTCCCGGGCATCACTGATCGGCTTGCTGGCGAAACCGCGGAAAAAATCCGTGGTGAGCAGCATGGCGTAGATGTTCTTGCCGATGACCATGCAGGCGGCCTTTTCGTTGGTGAACTGGGCGTTGAAGGTGAAGCCGAGCTGGCCGAAGAAGGCCTGGGTGCGAGGCAGGTCGGCGACGGGCAGGTTGACGAAGATCTGCTTGTGCATGATGGATTCCTTGGGAAGAGAGGGGCGCGCGGCGCGTTATCGGCTGGTCGTTTCCAGCTTCCGGAAGCGGTCCACCGCTTCGCTCGGGCCGAGGTCGTCCAGCTCGAAGAGCTCGCGCACCTCGATCTCGCCGTCGGCCTCGGCCATGGGCGAGGGAAAGCGCCGGGCCCATTCCATGGCTTCCTCGCGCGAGCGGACCTGGATCAGCGTGTAGCCGGCGATCAGCTCCTTGGTCTCGGCGAAGGGGCCGTCGATGACGGTGCCCTTGCCGGCACGGTAGCGGATACGCCAGCCCCGGGACGAGGGCTTCAGGCCGTTGGCGTCCAGCAGCACGCCAGCCTTGGCCAGTTCCTCGTGGTAGGCGGTCATCGCGGCTAGCAGGGGTTCCTCGGGCATGACGCCGGCCTCGGTGTCGGCGGTGGCGCGGACGATGATCATGAATCGCATGGCGGTTTCTCCGGTGGTTGCAAGCCCGGGCGTGGGCTCTTGTCCCTACGACGATCGGCGCGGGCCGGAATCGACATGGCGGAGACGGCCTAGGGAAACTACCAGGTCGAGCGGTTCAGCGGTAGCAGGGAGCCACCTCGCGGACCTCGACCGTGCACCATTGCGCCGCCGGGCAGGCTTGCGCGATGGCCACGGCCTCCTCGCGCGTGGCGCAGTCCAGCAGGAAGAAGCCGCCTATCATTTCCTTGGCTTCGGCGAAGGGCCCGTCCACCAGGCGTGCACGTCCGTCCTGTTTCCGCACGCGCACGGCGCTGTCCTGCGAGGCCAGCGATTCGGCGGCCAGCAGCAGGCCGCGCGTCTTCAGGTCGGCGCCGAAGGCGACCATGCGGTCGTAGAGTTCGCGGCCGGCCTCCTCGCTGCGTTCGGCGCGCTGGCCGGTGGGTTCGACGATGAGCAGCATGTAGGCCATGGGGACTCGCAAGAGAGGGCCGCGGGACGCGGCCGGCGAAGGCGGAGCGCCCGATTCTTGCAGATTTCGCGTCTTTTTTCATGACAGCGTGTAAGCGCGGCGGGAGCACGTATTTAGATGGCCAACTGATAGAACTACAAATTTTTCTCGTTTGCCTGTCCCGCCGCCCGCGGGTGAAATGCCTGCCATGTCGCCGCGGGACATCGGAAGGCGGGCCTTGCTTTCCGGGCCGTCCGGCGGGAAGGAGAAGTGATGAGGCAAGCAAGTACAGCGGCGGCGCAGGGTCGCCGCCGGTGGCTGGCGGCATGTGCCGCGGCCCTGGGCGTCGCGGCCGCGGGGCCGGCGATGGGGCAGCCGGCCTGGCCGGCGCGGCCGGTGCGCATCGTCGTGCCCTACGCGCCCGGTGGCGGCGTGGACGTGATCGCCCGGGCCCTGGCCGAACGGCTGGGGCAGAAATGGGGCCGGCCGGTCATCGTCGAGAACAAGCTGGGCGCGGCTTCCATCATCGGCGCCGACGCCGTCGCCAAGGCGGCGCCCGACGGCCACACCCTGCTGGTCACGAGCGAATCGACCATCACCAGCAACCCCTTCCTGTACGAAAAGCTGCCCTACGACGCGGTGCGCGACCTGGCGCCGGTCTCGCAACTGGTCAGCCTGCCGCAGATGGTGCTGGCGCATCCCTCGGTGAAGGCCAATTCGCTCGATGAGCTGGTCGCGCTGGCGAAGGCCCGCCCCGACGAACTGAACTATGCCTCGATGGGATCGGGCAGCCTGCCTCACCTGCTGTTCGAGGGACTGCGGCACAAGACGGGCATACAGATCACCCAGGTGCCCTACAAGGGGATCATGCCGGCCGTGACGGCGCTGCTCGGCGGCGAGGTGCAACTGGCCATGGTGGGCGCGGCCATCGCCGAGCCCCACATCCGCGCGGGCAAGATGAAGCCGCTGGCCATCGCGCGGGCCAGCCGGCTGCCGTCCGAACCGAACGTGCCCACGCTGGCGGAAGCGGGCTATGCCGACATCGACCCGCGCGAATCCTGGTTCGGCCTGTTCGCCACCGGCGGCACGCCCGACGCCGTGATCCAGCGCATCCATGCCGACGTGAAGGCGATCGCCGCCGACCCGGAATTCCAGCAGCGCTTCGTGGCCGCGCGCGGCTTCGATCCGGTGTTCTCGTCGCCGGCGGCGTTCACCGCCGCGCTGCGCGACGAGATGCGCCACAAGGAACGCCTGATTCGCCTGACCGGTGCCAAGGCCGACTAGGGGATGGGCATGCAGTCAGCAAGATGGCGCGAGGCGGCCGGACACGTGGCCGGCCTGCCCGCGCGCGAGGAGTTCGTGATACGCGGCGGCCATGTGATGACCATGGCCGACGGCATGGACGACCTGCCGGACGCCGACGTCCATGTCCGCGACGGCACGCTGGTGGCGATCGGCCGGGGGCTGCGCGTGCCGGGCGCGCGGGAGCTGGATGCGCGCGGCATGATCGTGATGCCGGGCTTCGTCGACACGCACTGGCACCTGTGGAACTGCTCGCTGCGCGCGCTGATGAGCGGCGACGAGGCGGCGCGCGGCTATTTCCCCGTGACCTTGTCCGTGGGGCCGAAGTTCACGCCGGACGACTCCTACCATTCGGTGCGGCTGGGGCTGGCCGAAGGTTTGGCGGGCGGCATCACCACGGTCCACAACTGGTCGCACAACACCCGCACGCCCGATCACGCGCGCGCGGAACTGGCGGCCATGCGCAGCCTGGGCATACGGGGCCGCCTGGCCTACGGCTGGGGGCAGGACCTGCCGCTGGACCGCGCGATGGACCTGGCGGGCCTCGCCGAAGTCGCCCGGGAAGCGGCCGGCGATCCCATGATCCACTTGGGCGCGGCGCTTCGCACGCCGGTTTCCAATCCGCGCGGCACCGTACCCATCGACGTCGTGCGCACGGAATTCGCGGGCGTGCGGCGCCTGGGGCTGCCCATCACCATGCACGCGCGCCCCGGCGTGGTGTCGGTGCTGGACGCGCACGGCCTGCTGGGGCCGGACCTGCAACTGGTGCATCCTCAGGGCGTGTCGCCGCAGGAGCAGCTGCGGCTGGCCGCCTGCGGCGTCTCGTTCTCGTGTTCGCCGGTGATCGAGGTGTTGTACGCCCAGGCATCGCGCGGCGTGATCCAGTTCCACGAGCTGGAGTGCGCCTGCGTGCGGCAGAGCCTGTCGGTGGACAGTTCGTCGGCCTCGGCCAATGCCGATTTCTTCTCCTGCATGCGTACCCTGCTGTGGTCGCACCGCCAGCGTTTCGGCGCCGAGGTGCCCCTTACGGCACGCCGCCTGCTGCGGCTGGCCACGCTGGATGGCGCGCGCGACCTGGGCATCGCGGACCACGTCGGTTCGCTCGAGGCGGGCAAGCGGGCCGACGTCATCCTGGTCCGCATCACGGACCTGAACATGGCGCCGGTGGTGGATCCGGCCTTCTCGCTGGTCTACTCGGCCCAGCCGGCCAACGTGGACACGGTCATCGTCGACGGACGGGTCTTGCGCCGGCACGGGCAATGGACCGCCTGCGATTCCGCGCAGATCGTGCGCGACGCGGCCCAGTCCGCGCGCGAGCTGGCCGCGCGGTGAACGCGCGCCGGCCGCCGGGCCGGCGTGGCGTCAGCCCCGTTCCTCGAACTGCTTGCAGTGGGCCGCCAGGTGGGCGCGGAAGGACGCGGCCGCCGGCGACAGCGAGCGGCCGGGCTGCGTGACCAGTTCGATCTTGCGATACACCACCGGGTCGTGCAGCACGCGAAAGCGCGCGCGCTTCGATCGGGCCAGCAGCCCCGCGTAGGACGGCAGTACCGCGATGCCCAGGCCGGCCTCGACCAGACCGATGGCCGACCACAGATAGTGCACCTCGAAGCGCGGCTCGGCCGCGATGCCCGACTGGTGCAGTACGCGGTCGATCTGCGGCAGCGAGCCGCTGGACTGCGGCACGACGATCATCGGCTGGCTGGCCAGGTCGGCCCAAGCCAGGTCCCGCCGTCGTCGCGCCAGCGGCCATGCGCTGGGAATCATGGCGCCCAGCGGATGGCGCATCAGCAGGCTGCGGTTCAGCTCCACCTCATTGCCGGTGAACACTCCCACGCCCAGGTCGACCTCGCCCTGCTGCACCTGCCGCAGGATGACGTCGACCGGCGCGTCGGACAGGCGGACTTCGATGGCGGGATGGGCGGCCTGGAAGGTGGCGATGGCGTCGGGCAGCAGTGTGGCCGCCATGACCGGCGTGGTCGCCACCGTGACGCGCCCGCGGCGCATCTGCACCAGGTCCTGGGTGCGGCGGATGGCTTGCTCGACTTCGCCCAGGATGCGTTCCGCATGCTGCAGGAATTCGGCGCCGGCCTCGGTGACCGCGAGCTTGCGCGTGGACCGGTCCAGCAACTGCAAGCCCAGCTGGCCTTCGAGTTCGCGCACCAGCAGGCTGGTGGCGGACTGGGTCAGGTGCAGCCGCCGCGAGGCCGCGGTGAAACCGCCGCAATGCACGACTTCGACGAACGCGCGCATCTGGCGCAGGGTCACATTCATACGGCGGCGCTACCTATACTTGCCTGGTCGCGGCAAGTATAGGGGTTGCCGGCCGCCCCCGCGCCGGGCACATACCCGGGGTCAGGTAGGCTGCGCGCCCGATGGCGTGTCGGCGCTCTCGACGTTGGACAGCGCGGCGATCAGCTTCGCGTTGAATGCCGGCAGGTCGTCGGGCTTGCGGCTGGTGATGAGGTTGCCGTCCAGCACGACTTCCTCGTCCACCCACTGCCCGCCGGCATTGCGGATGTCGTCCTGCAACGATGGCCAACTGGTCAGTTGCCGGCCATCGACCATGCCGGCCGACACCAGCAGCCACGGGCCGTGGCAGATGACGGCCACCGGCTTGCCCGTGTCGTGCAGCGCCTGCACGAAGCGCTGCGCGCCCTTGTCGGTGCGGATGACGTCCGCGTTGAAGACGCCGCCGGGCACGACCACGCCGGCGTAGCGGGTGGGGTCGGCGTCGTTCCAGCTCGCCTCCACGCGGAAGCGGTCGGCCTTCTCGTCATGCTTCATGCCCCGGATCTCGCCGGCCTGGGCGGAAAGAATGTGCACCGTGGCACCCGCGCGTTCCAGCGCTTCCTTCGGGCTCGTCAGTTCGACCTGTTCGAAATTGTCGGTTGCCACGATGGCAACGGTGAGTCCTTGCAACGGCTTGGCCATGTCGATCTCCATAGTGGGGCGCCGCGTGGGCAGCCGGATGCCCCAGCAAGCGGCGTGCCCGAGGGCGGCTTGATCTGGGACAAGGCGCGCGGGGCGAGGGGCTGCCAAGCTGGAGCCTCATCGTTCGATATGGAGCTCCTCATGTTTTCCCGCCGCACGCCGCCCATCCTGCTTGCCGCCCTTCTTGCCGCGGCGTTTTCGGCCGCGCAGGCGCACGAAGCCGGCGACTGGCTGCTCAAGGCCGGCATCAGCCAGGTCCGGCCGAAATCGGACAACGGCACCGTCCTGAACGGGGCCGTGCGCCTGGACGCCGGCAATTCGACGCGGCCCAGCGCCAGTCTGACCTACATGGCCACCCGCAACGTCGGGATCGAGCTGCTGGCCGCCGTACCCTTCCGGCACGACATCGGCGCTTCCGGCGCGGTGGGCGGCAACATCGGTTCGTCCCGGCAACTGCCGCCCACGCTTAGCGTGCAATGGCACTTCCTGCCCGATTCGCAGGTGCAGCCCTATGTCGGCCTGGGCGTGAACTACACGCGCTTCTTCCACACCCGGGCCGCGGGCGCCCTGGCCGGCCAGGACCTGAGCCTGGGCGACTCGTGGGGGCTGGCAGCGCAGGTAGGGGTGGACGTGAAGATGGGCGAGCGCTGGTTCCTGAACGCCAGCCTGCGCTACATCGACATTTCGTCCAAGGTGAAGCTGAACGGCAGCCAGATCGGCAAGGCGCGCATCGATCCGTGGGTGCCGACCATCGCTATCGGCTATCGCTTTTGAACGGCGGGCCATTGGGGGGGTAGGGGTATACCCGGGGCGCGGTATATGATTATGCGCAAATGTCCGAGAACCCGCCGCACCCGCCATCTCCGCCCGGGCACGCCAGCCCCCACCCGCCTTCCGACCTCGCTTCACCGGTAGAAGACCAGCGCCAGCTGATCCTGGCGCTGATCGGCATCTGCGCGGTCGTGATGCTGGTGGCGCTGGATTCGACCATCGTCGGCACCACGCTGCCGCGCGTGGTGGCCGAACTGGGCGGCATGCCGCTTTACGCCTGGGTCGGCACCGGATATCTGCTGGCCTCGGCCATCGTCATTCCCATCTTCGGCCGCCTGGGCGACCTGTTCGGACGCAAGTACTTCATCCTCGTCTCGCTGGGCCTGGTGTCGCTGGGCTCGGTGCTGTGCGGCATCAGCCAGTCGATGCCGCAACTGATCGCGGCCCGCACCTTGCAGGGCGTGGGCGGCGGCATGATGATCGCCACCGCCTTCGCGGCGCCCGCCGACCTGTTTCCCGATGCCATGCGGCGGGTGCGCTGGCAGGCCCTGATCTCGACGTCGTTCGCGGTGGCCAGCGGCGTGGGGCCGCTGCTGGGCGGGGCGATCACCGAATCCTTCGGCTGGCGGGCGGCGTTCTTCGTCAGCCCGGTGATGGGGGTGATCGCCTTCGTGATGCTGTGGCGGTATTTCCCGCCGCTCAAGCCCCGGCACGACACGCCGCCGCGCATAGACTGGCTGGGCGGGGCGCTGCTGGCGCTGGCCGTGGGCACGCCCATGGCGGCGCTCGAGCTGGGCTTCTCCACCCACCCGCGTCCGGTGCTGGGCCTGGTGTTCCTGGCTGTGGCCGCCGTGTCGGTCTTCCTGCTCGTCTGGTACGAGCGCCGCCTGGAACAGCCCATGTTCCCGTTGCGCGTGCTCGAGCGCAGGGAGTCGCGCCTGTTGAACGTCGTCGGCGTGATGACCGGCGCGGTGATGTTCATCCTGATCTACTACGGCCCGCTGCTGCTGCAGGTGGAGGTGGGGCTGAGCCCCACCCAGGCGGGCATGATCCTCGCGCCGCTGGTGGCCTGCATACCGGTGGGCAGCGTCATCAACGGGCGCCTGTTCCCGCGCCAGAGCCAGCCTCAGCGGCTGATGGTGTTCGGCGCGCTGCTGCTGGCCGTGGGCTGCCTGGGCGTGATGTTCCTGGAGCGCGGATCGTCCATGGCCTTCGCCGTGGTCTCGTTCGGCCTGGCCGGCGTGGGCATGGGCTTCATCATCCCCAACCTGACGCTGTTCATGCAGATGATCGCCGAGCGCCGCGACGTGGGCGTGGCCTCGGCGCTGATCCAGACCATGCGCACCCTGGGCAGCGCGGTGGGCACCGCGCTGGTGGGGCTGGTCATCGCCCGCACGTCGGTCAATACCGGCATCGAGGCCGGCATGGTGATGGCCATCGTGTTCTGCGTCGCGATGATGGCCCTGTCCCAGCGCATCAAGATGAAGAACGTGCGCCGCTGAACGCCGCGGCGCGCCGTTGCCGCGCTCAGTGCAGGAAGGTGTGGTAGACCACCAGGCCCGCGATGACGGCCAGCGCGGCCAGCCACGACAGCCGGTTGACCCATTGCGAGGGCAGGTGCAGGGCATGCGCGCCGCCGGCGGCCATCGGCCTGGCCACGCGCGGCGGACGGGGCGCGGGACGTTCCAGCGCCCGGCACGCGCAGACCGAGAACAGCGCGAAGAAGTTGTCCATCATCTTGCGCGCGATCTTCTCGGCCTGGTCCGTGCGCAACTGGGCGAGCTTGCCTTCCAGGTCGGCGTGGGCGGTGTACGAGACCCGCGTGCCGTCGCCTTCCGGCGTCAGCCGGATGTCGGCGTAACCCTTGGCCGATCCGGCCACGCCGCCTTCCCCCTCGAAAGTGAGGTGGTAGGAGTCCTGGGGCCGGATGTCGGTCAGCTGCAGCCGGCCGTGGAAGCGGGCCGACAGCGGGCCGACCTCGGCCCGCAGGTTGACCCGGTATTCGTTTTCGGAGAGGCGCTCGACCTTTTCGCATCCGCTGATACAGACCTTGAGGGTCTCGGGAGCGACGAGCTTGTTCCAGGTGCGTTCCTGGGACGCTGGAATCAGGCGCGAACCGGATATGTCCATGGTGAGTCTCCTTCGCCTTGGGGGCAGGGCCTGCGTGCCTGCCGTGTTGGCTGGCCGGCCGGTCTGTGCCGGCTGGGCTGGGGCGGTGACGTCCTTGTGGTCAATGTGCCACTAATCGCCATGGGTGTCCAGACGGGTTCAGTCCGCGCGCAGGTCCGGCAGGGGGCGCGGGCGCCGCTGGTGGTCGGTCGCCACGTAGACCAGGGTGGCCTCGGTGACCTTGACGACTTCCGAGTTGAGGCGGATGCGTTCGGCGTAGACCTCGACCGCGACCGTGATCGAGGTGCGGCCGGTCTTGACGATGTGGGCGTAGAAGCTGAGCAGGTCGCCCACGAACACCGGTTCCTTGAACACGAACGAGGTCACGGCCACGGTGGCGACGCGGCCGTTGGCGCGGCCCTGGGCGGGCACCGACCCGGCAAGGTCGACCTGGGCCATGATCCAGCCCCCGAACACGTCGCCCGACGGGTTGGAGTCGGCGGGCATGGGGATGACGCGCAGCACCGGCATCTGGCCGGCGGGCAGCGAATTGGGGGCAGGGGGCGGGTAGGGGAGCGAATCGGTCACGCTGGACTCCACGAAGATGGTCGGTGCGGCGCGGGGCCATGCGGCAAGTGTATGCCCGGCCGGGCGCGGCACCGGCCCCACGGTACAATTTCCGCCGGTTCCTCCACGGTTGCAAGCATGGAAGCCAAGTGGCTCGAAGATTTCATCGCGCTGGCCGAGACCCGTTCGTTTTCGCGGGCGGCCGAGCTGCGACACATCACGCAGCCCGCCTTCTCGCGCCGTATCCAGGCCCTGGAGGCCTGGGTCGGCACCGATCTGGTCGACCGCGCCGTCTACCCCACCCGCCTGACGCCCGCCGGCGAGACCTTCCGCGCCGAAGCCATCGCCATGCTGGCCAAGCTGGACGAGACCCGCGCGATGCTGCGGGGCATGCGTCCCGCCTCGCAGGCGGTGATCGACTTCGCCGTACCCCATACCCTGTCGCTGACCTTCTTCCCGCGCTGGCTGAGCCGTATCCGGGCCGAGGCCGGCCTGCCGGATTTCACGGCCAGGCTGATGGCGCTGAACGTCCATGACGCCGCGATCAGCCTGGTGCAGGGCGGCAGCGACCTGGTCATGGTCTATTACCATCCCCGCCAGCCGGTCCAGCTCGATCCGCGCCACTACGACATGCTGGTGCTGGGCAGCGAGGCGGTCTACCCCTATGCGCGCAGCAAGCCCGACGGCACGCCCGAGTACGTTCTGGGCGGGGGCGGCCCGGTGCCCTACCTGGCCTACGCGCCCAACGCCTACCTGGGCCGCATCGTCGACCTGATCCTGGCGGGCGCCCAGCCCCGGCCGCCGCTGGACGAGCGCTACGAAACCGACATGGCCGAGGGGCTGAAGGCCATGGCGCTCGAGGGGCACGGGGTGGCCTTCCTGCCCGAGAGCGCGGTCAGCCGCGAGGTGGCCGCGCGCCGCCTGGCCTGCGCGGGCGAGGCCTATACCGAGACCATGGAGATCCGGCTCTACCGCGAACGCGCGCCGGCCGGCGTCCCCGCCAAGCCGCTGGTCGACGCCCTTTGGGACTATCTGTCCGCCGCGCGCTGACGCGTCCCTGGCCGCCGGGCATTTTCCTGGCAATGCAAAAAAAACATTGGCCAATGCGAACACGGCATTGGCGCTATCGCGGGGCGCCTGCCTATAGTGTTTTCCATCGGGCGCCGCATGGTGCGGCGGCCTTTCCGATGGACATCGAACATGAGCAGCAATGCCGCTTCCGGCCTCTTCCGCATCGAACACGACCTGCTTGGCGAGCGCGAGATTCCCGCCGACGCCTACTGGGGCATCCATTCCCTGCGCGCCCGCGAGAACTTTCCGATTTCCGGCTCGACCATAGGCGGCCAGGCCGACCTGGTGCGGGCCCTGGCCTGCGTCAAGCTGGCGGCGGCCCGCGCCAACCAGGACCTGGGCGTGCTGCCCGCGGAACGGGCCGGGGCGATCGTCCAGGCCTGCCAGGAGATCATCGAAGGCGCGCTGCACGACCAGTTCATCGTCGACGTGATCCAGGGCGGGGCCGGCACCTCGACCAACATGAACGCCAACGAGGTCATCGCCAATCGTGCGCTGGAGCTGCTGGGGGCCAGGAAGGGCCAGTACGACGTCCTGCACCCCATCCAGGACGTGAACGCCTCGCAAAGCACCAACGACGTCTATCCGACCGCGCTGCGCATCGCGATGTGCTTTTCCTTGCAGCGCCTGCTGGTGGCCATGGCCGAACTGCGCGGCGCCTTCGAGGCCAAGGCGCTGGAGTTCGACGACGTGCTGAAGATGGGGCGCACGCAGTTGCAGGACGCGGTGCCGATGACGCTGGGCCAGGAGTTCCTGACCTATGCCGTCATGCTGGGCGAGGACGAGGCGCGGCTGGGCGAGGCCCGGACACTGATGGTGGAAGTGAACCTGGGCGCGACCGCCATCGGTACCGGCATCAATACCGATCCCGACTACAGCCCGCTGGCGGTGCGGTACCTGGCCGAGATCACGGGGCTGCCGCTGGTGCGCGCGGCGAACATGATCGAGGCGACGCAGGACACGGGCGCGTTTGTGCAGTTGTCCGGCGTCCTGAAGCGCGTGGCCTGCAAGCTGTCCAAGACCTGCAACGACCTGCGGCTGCTGTCGTCGGGACCGCAGTCGGGGCTGAACGAGATCAACCTCCCGGAGCGCGCGGCGGGCAGCTCCATCATGCCGGGGAAGGTGAACCCCATCATTCCGGAAGTGGTCAACCAGGTGGCCTTCGAGGTCATCGGTAACGACATGACGATCACGATGGCGTCCGAAAGCGGCCAGCTGCAGCTCAATGCCTTCGAGCCCATCATCGCGTGGAGCCTGGTCAAGAGCATTTCGCACCTGGAAGCGGCATGCACCACGTTGACGCACAACTGCGTCAAGGGGATCACGGCGAATCGCGAGCGGCTGGCGCAGGCCGTGAAGCGGTCGGCGGGGCTGGCGACGGCCCTGAATCCGGTGCTCGGGTACGAGGCGGCGACGCGGATCGCGCGGGATGCGATGCGGACGGGCCGGCCGGTGGCGGATCTGGTGCTGGAAGCGGGGCTGCTGGATGCGGAGACCCTGGAGCAGGTCCTCAAGCCGGAGGTGTTGACGCGGCCCTACCGGTTCAAGAAAGTGGCGGTTTGAGATGAGGGGTGGTCCGGGAGGGTGACGGCACGTTCCCGGGCTTCGGCTCGGGTAAAAATCCATGTCCGTACTGTCGGCTTGTTGCTACACTCGGCCGACATCGTTACTAGTTACGGAAGGGAGATTCCATGAAGAAACTCGTGCTGCTCTCCGCCGCGCTGACCCTGGTCGCCGTGTCGTCTGTCTCGGCGCAAGACCTGACCGGCCGGCTCAAGAAGATCAAGGACACGGGGACGCTGACGCTTGGCTATCGCGATTCCTCCATTCCTTTCTCCTACCTGGACGACAACCAGAAATCCATCGGTTACTCGATGGACATCTGCTACAAGATCGCCGACGCGATCAAGAGCCACCTGAAGCTGCCCAAGCTGAACGTCGCGCTTGCGCCGGTCACCTCGGCCACCCGTATTCCCCTCATCGCCAACGGCACGGTGGACCTCGAATGCGGGTCGACCACCAACAATGCCGAGCGCCAGCAGCAGGTGTCGTTCGCGCCGACCACGTTCGTGACGGCCACGCGTTTCGTCGCCAAGAAAAGCTCGAAACTGAACGACCTTTCAGACTTCAAGGGCAAGACCGTCGTCTCCACGGCCGGCACCAGCAACCTGAAGTGGCTGACCGAGACCAACGGCAAGGAAAACCTGGGCATGCAGATCATCCCCGCCAAGGACCATGCCGATGCCTTCCTGATGGTCGACAGCGGGCGCGCCGCAGCCTTCTTCATGGACGACATCCTGCTGTACGGGCTGGTGGCCAACTCCAAGAGCCCGGACCAGTGGATGGTCAGCAGCAAGGCCTATACCGTCGAGCCCTACGGCATGATCGAGCCCAAGGACGACCCGGCGTTCAAGAAGGTGGTGGACGACGCCGTCGTGGCGATGATGAAGTCGGGCGAGGTCGAGAAGCTCTATCAGAAGTGGTTCAACTCGCCCATTCCGCCGCGCAACGTCAACCTGAAGGTGCCCATGAGCGATTCGCTCAAGAAGGTGATCGCCAATCCCACCGATTCGGGAGACCCAGCAGCCTATCGCTGATTGCCGGGCCGGAAGGCCAGGCAGCCGGCCATGCGCTGCGCATGATCGAGCAGGATTCCAGGGGACCCGAGCGGTCCCCTGTTTCCATGGGGCCGGCCCCGTGCCGGACCGGGTAAGCACGTCGGAGCCGCGATGAACTACAACTGGAACTGGAAGATCTTCTGGGAGCTGTCGCCAGACGGCCAGGGCACCTACATGGACACGTTGCTGTCGGGCCTGCAGTGGACGCTGGCCACGGCCCTGGCGGCATGGGTGATCGCCTTCGTGCTGGGCTCCATCGTCGGCGTGGTGCGCACCACGCAGGTCAAGTGGGCGGTACGCCTGGCCGGGGCCTACGTGGAGCTGTTCCGCAACATCCCGCTGCTGGTGCAGCTTTTCCTGTGGTATTTCGTGCTGCCCGAGCTGCTGCCCGAGGCGCTGGGCAACGCGATCAAGCAGATCGCGCCGCCGTGGGGCGCGTACTGGCCGGCGGTGCTGTGCCTGGGGTTCTTCACCTCGGCGCGGGTAGCGGAACAGGTACGGGCCGGCATCGAGTCGCTGCCGCGCGGGCAGCGCATGGCGGCCACCGCGCTGGGGCTGCGCGGCACGCAGGTCTATCGCTATGTGTTGCTGCCCATCGCCTACCGGGTGATCCTGCCGCCGCTGACGTCCGAGTTCATGAACATCATCAAGAACTCGTCGGTTGCCATGACCATCGGCCTGCTGGAACTCACGGGCCGCGCCCGGTCGATGCAGGAATTCAGCTTCCAGGTGTTCGAGGCCTTCGCCGCGGCCACGGTGCTGTACCTGATCGTCAGCCTGGTCGTCGTCACCTTCATGCGCTGGGTGGAGCGGCGCGTGGCGGTGCCCGGCTTCATCGGGCCCGCGCGCGGCGGCTCGCACTGAACGGGGGCGGACATGTTCGGCAATTTCGATTTCGACGTCATCTGGCGCACGCTGCCCTACCTGTTCAAGGAGGGCATGACCTTCACGCTGACGCTGACCGCGATGGCGACGGCGGGCGGCATCGTCTTCGGCACGTTGCTGGCGATGATGCGGCTGTCGCGCTTCCGCTGGCTGTCGGCCGTGGCGGGCGCCTACGTCAACCTGATGCGCTCGCTGCCGCTCTTGCTGGTGATCTTCTGGTTCTATTTCCTGGTGCCCTACATCGGCGCGTGGATCATCGGGTCGTCCACGCCGATCAAGGTCGGCGCCTACTGGTCCTCGGTCATCACCTTCACGATGTTCGAGGCGGCCTTCTTCTGCGAGATCATGCGGGCCGGCATCCAGTCGATTTCGCGCGGGCAGACCTACGCCGCCTACGCGCTGGGCCTGAACTACTGGCAGACCATGGGCAGCGTGGTCCTGCCGCAGGCCTTCCGCAACATGATTCCGGTGCTGCTGACGCAGACCATCGTGCTGTTCCAGGACACGTCGCTGGTGTATGTGCTGTCGATCACGGATTTCCTGGGGGCGGCGTCGAAGGTGGCGCAGCGCGACGGGCGGCTGGTCGAGATGTACGTGTTCGCGGCGGTGGTGTATTTCATCATCTGCTTTGCGGCGTCCAGGCTGGTGCGGCGCTTGCAGCAGCGGGTGGCGATCGTCCGCTGACGGGGCCCGGGATACTTTCAGGAGAGTCTCGAATGATCGAGATCAAGCATGTCAGCAAGTGGTACGGGTCTTTCCAGGTGTTGGCCGATTGCACGACGTCGGTGGCCAAGGGCGAGGTGGTGGTGGTGTGCGGGCCGTCGGGGTCGGGCAAGTCGACGCTGATCAAGACGGTCAATGCGCTGGAGCCCTTCCAGGAAGGCGAGATCGTGGTGGACGGCATTTCGGTGGGAGACGCGAAGACGGATCTGCCGAAGCTGCGGTCGAAGGTGGGGATGGTGTTCCAGCATTTCGAGCTGTTTCCTCATCTGTCGGTGATGGACAACCTGACGCTGGCGCAGGTGAAGGTGCTGGGGCGCGGGAAGGACGAGGCCGAGGAGCGGGCGCAGAAGTTGCTGGACCGGGTGGGGCTGAAGGCGCATCGGGAGAAGTTCCCGGGGCAGTTGTCGGGGGGGCAGCAGCAGCGGGTGGCGATCGCGCGGGCGTTGTCGATGGACCCGGTCGCGATGCTGTTCGATGAGCCGACGTCGGCGCTGGATCCCGAGATGGTCAACGAGGTGCTGGATGTGATGGTGGATCTGGCGAAAGAGGGAATGACGATGATGGTGGTGACCCACGAGATGGGGTTCGCCAGGAAGGTGGCGCATCGGGTGGTGTTCATGGACGGGGGAAGGATCGTGGAGGACACCGACAAGGAAACGTTCTTCGATCCGTCGGCGCAGCGGTCCGAGCGTGCCCGCCATTTCCTGTCGAAGATCCTGCCGCATTGATTTAGAAAGGGGGGCGGTCTGTACGGCGGCAGGGGGCGAGGTATCCCCGTTACCACGACAACCCTTCTTCCCTGTCCCGTCGCCGATGCGCGAACCGTTCCGCCAGGAAATCCACGAAGGCGGTGGTCTTGGCGGACAGATTCTGGCGTTCGGGGTAGAGCGCGAAGATGTCGGCCGAGGGGGTGTGCCATTCTTCCAGGACGGCGACCAGCCTGCCCGAGCGCAGGTAGGCGCCGACTTCCCATTCCGAACGCATGATGATGCCGTGGCCCTCCAGGGCCCAGTACAGGGCGCTTTCGCCGTCGTTGGCGCTGAGGGGGCCGCGCACCTTGACGGTTTCGGCGCGGGTACCGGAGCGCAGGTGCCAGGTGCCGTGGGCGGTATCGCTTTCACGGATGACGATGCAGGGGTGGCGGGCCAGGTCGCGCGGGGAGGCGGGGGGCGCGTGGCGCTTCAGGTAGATGGGCGAGGCGCACAGCAGGCGGCGGTTGGAGGCGATCTTGCGGGCGGTCAGGCGGGCGTCGGGGAGGTCGCCGATGCGGATGCAGACGTCGAAGGATTCGTCCAGCAGGCTGGCGGGGCGGTCGGTCAGGTGCAGCTGGGCCTGGACGGCGGGGAAGCGCTTGAGGAAATCGGACAGGGCGGGGGCGATGTGGTGGCGGCCGAAGCCCAGGGTGGCGTTGATGCGCAGCAGGCCCCGGGGTTCGTCGCGGCTGCGGCCGACGGTATGTTCCAGTTCCTCGACGTCGGCCAGGATGCGGTTGGCTTCGCGCAGGTAGAGCTCGCCCTCGTGGGTCAGCGCGATGCGGCGGGTGGTGCGGTTGAGCAGGCGCACGCCCAGGCGCCGCTCCAGCCGCTGCAGGCGCTTGCTGACGGCCGGGGTGGACAGGCCCAGTTCGCGGGCGGCGGAGGACAGGCTGCCCTGGCGGATCAGGAGCGAAAAGAAAGCGAGGTCGGAGATGGTGTCCATTGTTAACTTCCATTCAACAATGGTTTTTATCTCGTTCAATTATGAAGGGCAAGCGCGAGATACACTTGATCCATTCCATCCCGCACCGGTTTTCGCGACAGGCTTGCGTGCCGGCGCCATCACGACAAGGACGTTTCATCCATGGCCCACCGCATTGCAGTGATCCCCGGCGACGGCATCGGCACCGAGGTCGTTCCAGAAGGCTTGCGTGTCCTGGAGGCGGCGGCGTCGCGCTTCGGCATCGGCCTGTCGTTCGACCGCTTCGATTTCGCCTCGTGCCAGTACTACGCGCGGCATGGCGCGATGCTGCCCGACGACTGGAAGGAGCAGATCGGCGGCCATGACGCGATCTTCTTCGGCGCGGTAGGCTGGCCGGCCACGGTGCCGGACCACGTCTCGCTGTGGGGTTCGCTGTTGAAGTTCCGCCGCGAGTTCGACCAGTACGTGAACCTGCGCCCCGTGCGGCTGATGCCCGGCGTGCCGTCGCCGCTGGCCAACCGCAAGCCGGGCGACATCGATTTCTACGTGGTGCGCGAAAACACCGAGGGCGAGTATTCCAGCGTGGGCGGCCGCATGTTCGAGGGTACCGATCGCGAGGTCGTGCTGCAGGAGACGGTCATGACGCGCACCGGGGTCGACCGGGTGCTGAAGTTCGCCTTCGACCTGGCGGCGTCGCGTCCCCGCAAGCACCTGACCTCGGCCACGAAATCCAACGGCATCGCCATCAGCATGCCGTACTGGGACGAGCGCGTGGAGGCGATGGCGGGCAAATATGGCGACGTGCGCGTGGACAAATTCCACATCGACATCCTGACCGCCAATTTCGTGCTGCACCCCGACTGGTTCGACGTGGTGGTGGCTTCCAACCTGTTCGGCGACATCCTGTCCGACCTGGGACCCGCCTGCACCGGCACCATCGGCATCGCGCCCTCGGCCAACCTGAATCCCGACCGCCGCTTCCCGTCGCTGTTCGAGCCGGTGCACGGCTCGGCGCCCGACATCGCCGGCAAGGGCGTGGCCAATCCCATCGCGCAGATCTGGTCGGGCGCATTGATGCTGGAGTTCCTGGGCCACAAGGGGGCGCACGACGCCATCCTGTCTGCCATCGAGACCGTGTTGTCCGACGGCCCGCGCACGCCCGACATGGGCGGCAAGGCGGTCACGGCCGACGTCGGCAAGGCGGTGGCGGAAATCGTCGCGAAAAGCTAGGGGCCGCCATGTCCGAGATCTCGCTCTTCAACGACCGGCTGCAGCACTTCCACGTCAATGGCGTGGACATCGCCACGCGCGTGGGCGGCACCGGGCCGGCGCTGCTGCTGATGCACGGACATCCCCAGTCCCATGCCATGTGGCACAAGCTGTGGGCCCGGCTGACCAACCGCTATACCTGCGTCGCCATCGACCTGCGCGGCTATGGCGACAGCGGCATGCCGGCGGACGAGCCGGCCGGGCACGAGGCCTTCTCCAAGCGCACGATGGCGGTGGACGCGGTCGAGGTGATGCGCTGCATCGGCTACGAGACCTTCGGCGTGCTGGCCCACGACCGCGGGGCGCGCGTCGCGCACCGGCTGGCGCTGGACCATGCCGAGCGGGTCGAGCGCATGATGCTGCTGGACATCGCGCCCACGCTGGACATGTACGAGGGCACCACGCGCGGTTTCGCGCAGGCCTACTACCACTGGTTCTGGCTGATCCAGCCGGCGCCCTTTCCGGAAAAGCTGATCGGCGCCGATCCGGCGTTCTATCTGCGTTCCGTGATGGGCGGCCGCCACGCGGGCCTGGCTCCCTTCGCCGATCGCGCGATGGCCGAGTACGAACGCTGCGCGCGCCATCCGCATTGGGCGCACGCGATCTGCGAGGACTATCGCGCGGCCGCCACCATCGACCTGGAACACGATCGCGCCGACCGCGACCAGGGCAACCGCGTGGATTGCCCGCTGCGGGTGCTGTGGGGCGGGAAGGGCGTGGTGGGGCGCTATTTCGACGTACTGGACCTGTGGCGCAGGCAGGCCTCGCAGGTCGACGGCCGGGCGCTGGACTGCGGCCACTACATCGCCGAGGAAGCGCCCGACGCGCTGTGGGCCGAGATCGAGTCGTTCTGGCCCGCGGCCGACTGAGGTTCAGGGGTCGCCGGCGGCGCCCACGAATTTGGCCCGGGGCCGCAGCAGCATGCCGCTCAGGCGCTGCTCCTGCACGTGGGCGACCCAGCCCGCCATGCGCGCCAGCGTGAACAGCGTGCCCACCGATTGGCGCGGCACGCCCATGGCCATGGCCAGGACGATGCCGCCGAGCTCATGCCGGGGATGCAGGCCGAACTCGCCGCGCACGTCGTCGATGAAGCGATGGACCTGTTCGAGCGCCGCCTTCTTGCGCGGCCGGTTGCGGGCCAGTTCGAGCAGCAGCTCGGCGCGTTCGTCGCCCTTGGGATAGAGCGGGTGGCCGAAGCCGGGCACGCTGGCGCCGCGCTCGTGTTGCGCGCGCGCCCGCTGCATGAGGCCGGCGGCGTCGTCGGCGCTGCGCAGGAAGTCTTCGATCCGGTCGTACATCCGCCCCAGGTGCACGCCGGCCGAGCTGCAGATGGCCGATGCGACGCAGCTGTGCAGGGTCGATCCGCCCGAGGCCGCCACGCGCGCGGCGAAGGTGCTGGGCGAGAGCTCGTGGTCGGCGAACAGCACCAGGAAGGCTTCCATGGCTTGCAGGTTGGCCGGGCTGGCGGGCAGGTCCAGGGCCGCCAGCAGGCCCTCGGCCATGGACGCCTCGTCGGGTATGGCATGGAAGCGCCGCCGGCGCGACACCAGGCCCATGCAGCCGGCCAGGGTCTTGATCAGCTGCCGCGCGGCTTCGTGCATGTGGCCGCCGCGCATGCGGTCTTCCACCGATCCTCGCGACATGCCCAGGCGCAGGGTGACGATGGCCATGATCTCCAGCAGCCCGCTGTTGGACTTGGGCGGCGCCAGCGATCCCAGCAGGGTTTCCTGGAGCCGGGGCGTGATGCCCGTATCCCAGCGGCGCGGCGCATCGTGCCAGACGCCGGTCCACAGCAGCTCGCACACGGCTTCGTAGCTGGCGTGGCCGCGGGCCAGCCGCACCGCGGAATGGCCGCGGTAGTGCGGACCGTCGGAACGGATCTCGGTGATCGAGGTGGGAATGATGGGCTCGCCCCAGTTCATGGCCGAGGCGGCCACCGCCCCGTGCCCCGAGCGGGCGGTGGAGCGCGCCTTGACCCGCAGGACGTCCTCGTGCAGGTACAGGCGCTGGCGCGTGTCCGGCTGCTTGACGCTGCGTATCCATCCCTTGCTGACGTAGGCATAGAGGGTCTGCATGCGTATGCCCAGCAGCGCCACGGCTTCCTTGGCGCTGAGATAGTCCTTGTGCGGCATGGTCTTCAAGGTTGATCGATCTTCATCAATATTCTACGGCCCCGCCCCCCTGCGTGGCTGCCGTGCACGGCTGGTATAGTCGGGCGGACCGACACTTCCATCGAGCAAGGATTCCCCATGACGGATCTTTCCGCTTTCCCGATCACCCGCAAATGGCCCGCGCAGCATCCGGACCGCATCCAGCTCTATTCGCTGCCCACGCCCAATGGCGTGAAGGTCTCGATCATGCTCGAGGAAACCGGCCTGCCGTACGAGCCGCACCGGGTGGCGTTCGACACCCAGGACCAGATGTCGCCGGAGTTCCTGTCGCTCAACCCGAACAACAAGATTCCCGCCATCCTCGATCCCGACGGCCCGGGCGGCAAGCCGCTGCCGCTGTTCGAGTCCGGCGCCATCCTGATCTACCTGGCCGAGAAATCGGGCAAGTTCATCCCGCGGGATCCCGCCGGCCGCTACCAGGCCATGCAGTGGGTGATGTTCCAGATGGGAGGCATCGGCCCCATGTTCGGCCAGGTGGGGTTCTTCCATAAATTCGCCGGCAAGGACTACGAGGACAAGCGCCCCCGCGACCGCTACGTGGCCGAGTCGCGCCGCCTGCTGGGCGTGCTGGACCGCCACCTGGAAGGCAAGGCCTGGATCCTGGGCGACGACTACGGCATCGCCGACATCGCCACCTTCCCCTGGGTGCGCAACCTGGTGGGCTTCTACGGCGCGGGCGAGCTGGTCGGGTTCGCCGACTTCGCCAACGTGAAGCGGGTGCTGGATGCCTTCGTGGCGCGTCCCGCCGTGCAGCGGGGCTTGCAGATTCCGGCGGCGCCCGGCGCCTGAGGACGGCTGCGACCAGGTGCCACGCGGGGGCGTGGTGCATGTCGGCGCGATGGGTGGAATAGGGATTTCATCCAGCTAGCCAAGCGGTGGCGGGCAGCCATAATGGCTATCACCACGAAAAGAGACATCAGCCGTTCCCCGCGTATGCATCAACTCCTCCTGGAATCGTTTCAAGCGGCCGTCGCCGCCGCCGACCCCCTCCACATCACCGCCCGCCACCTTCCGGCCCCACCCAGGGGCCGCACGGTCGTCGTCGGCGCGGGCAAGGCCGCCGCCAGCATGGCCCGCGCCGTCGAGGCCGCCTGGCCCGCCGACGCCCCGCTGGAGGGCCTGGTCGTGACCCGCTACGGGCACGGCATGCCGCTCGACCGCATCGCCTGCGTCGAGGCCGGCCACCCCGTGCCCGACGCGGCCGGCGAACGGGCCGCCGGCGACATCCTGCGGCTGGCTTGCGACCTGGGCGAGGACGACCTGCTGATCGTGCTCGTGTCCGGCGGCGGTTCCAGCCTGTTGTCGCTGCCGGTGCCGGCGGTGCCCATGGCCGCGCTGCGCGAGGTCACCCAGTCGCTGCTGCGCAGCGGCGCCCCCATCGAATCGATGAACGTGGTGCGCAAGCACCTGTCGCAGTTGCAGGGCGGACGCCTGGCCGCGTCGACGCGGGCCCGGGTCCTGGGCCTGATCGTCTCCGACGTCGCCGGCGACGATCCGTCCGCCATCGCCTCCGGTCCCACGGTGGCCGATCCCAGCACCTATGCCGACGCGCTCGACATCCTGCGCCGCCACGGCGTGCAGGCGCCGCGGCCGGTGGTCGACTGGCTCGAGGGCGGGGCCGCGGGGCGCCACCCCGAGACGCCCAAGGCGGGCGATCCGGTGTTCCAGCGGGTGGAGAACCACGTCATCGCCACCGCCCAGCAAAGCCTGCAGGCCGGCGCGCGCGTGCTGCGCCGCGCGGGTATCCAGGCGGTGGTGCTGGGCGACACCGTCACGGGCGAGGCCCGCGAGGTGGCCAAGGTCTATGCCGCGCTGGCGCGCCAGATCGTGCGGCATGGCGAACCCTTCGATGCGCCGGTGGCGCTGGTATCCGGAGGAGAATGCACGGTCACGGTGCGTGGAAGCGGCCGTGGCGGGCGCTGCACCGAATTCCTGCTGTCGCTGGCCGCCGAGCTGTGCGGCGAAGCCAGGATCTCGGCCCTGGCCTGCGACACCGATGGCATCGACGGCAGCGAGGACAACGCCGGCGCCTGGTGGGACAGCGAGCGCCTGCGGCGGGCTGCGGCCCGGGACGTCGCGCCCGGCCCGTGGCTGGACGCCAACGACGCCTGGGGCTATTTCCGGGAACTCGACACCCTGATCACGACGGGGCCCACGCTGACCAACGTCAACGACTACCGGGTCATACTGATCGAGGCCGAGCGAACCAGTCGCTGACCAGCTTCACCCAGAAGCTGGCCCCCAGCGGCAGCAGTTCGTCGTTGAAGTCGTAGCTGCCGTTGTGCAGGGTGCATGGCCCCAGCCCGTGGCCCGCCTCGCGATGCGCGCCGTCGCCGTTGCCGATGAAGACGTAGCAGCCGGGTTTTTCCTGCAGCATGAAGGCGAAGTCCTCGGCGCCCATCGTCGGTTCGGTCGCGGCATCCACCTGGTTGGGCCCGACCAGCGAGCGCAGCACGTCGGTCACGAAACGGGTCTCGTCGGGATGGTTGATCAGCGGCGGGTACTTGCGCTGGAAGTCGACCTCGATGCGGGCGCCGTGGGCCAGCTCCATGCCCCGGGCGATCTCGTGCATGCGCTGCTCGATCAGGTCCAGGACCTCGATGGTGAAGGTGCGCACCGTGCCGACCATCTCGGCCTCGTCGGGCACGATGTTGGTGGTCGTGCCCGCGTGGATCTGGGTGATGCTGAGCACCGCGGTGTCGATGGGCTTCTTGTTGCGGGTCAGGATGGTCTGCAGCGACTGCGCGAGCTGCACCGCGATCATGACCGGATCGATGCCCAGGTGGGGCAGCGCGGCGTGGGTGCCCTTGCCCCGGACGACGATGCGGAAATCGTTGCTGGAGGCCATCATCGGGCCCGGCGTCACGGCGAAGCTGCCGACCGGGATGCCGGGCCAATTGTGCATGCCGAACACGGCTTCCATGGGAAAGCGCGTGAACAGCCCGTCGTCGATCATGGCCTTGCCGCCGCCGCCGCCTTCCTCGGCCGGCTGGAAGATCAGGTAGACGGTGCCGGGGAAGTCCCGGTGCGCCGCCAGGTGGCGGGCGGCGCCCAGCAGCATGGCGCAGTGGCCGTCGTGGCCGCAGGCGTGCATCTTGCCCGGGTTCACGCTGGCGTGCTCGAAGGTGTTGAGTTCCTGCAGAGGCAGGGCGTCCATGTCGGCCCGCAGGCCGATGGCCGGTCCGTTCCTGTCCGTGCCTTCCAGGACGCCGACCAGGCCGGTGCCCCCCAGGCCGCGCACGACGGGGATGCCCCATCCCTCCAGCAGGCGGGCAATGGTGTCCGACGTGCGGTGCTCCTCGTAGCACAGCTCGGGGTGGGCGTGGAGGTCGCGTCGGATCGTCTTCAGGTCGCTGTGGAAAGCGACGATGGGTTCGAGCAGATTCATGTGGAACTCCTGAACGTTGCCCCGCCGCGGGTGCGAGCGCGCCGCGCCTTGTCCAGGCGGTCGCGAAGGCGGGAAGGGCCGATGTGCCGCGCCGTGTCCGGCGTCGCCGGCGGGGTCGTGTGCCCCGGGGCCGGCGGTTACCATAGCCATTATCTCCAATGAGCTTGTCCATGGCGAGTGTAACGACGAGGGGCCGGGCGGCCTGGGGCGCCCTGGTCCTGGCAGCGGCGCTGGCCGGGTGCGCCGACCTGCGCTACTACGCGCAGTCGATAGGCGGACATTCGTCGCTGCTGCAGGCGGCGCGGCCGGTCGACGAGGTCCTGGCCGATCCCGCCACTTCCCCCGATTTGCGTGAACGATTGCGTCATGCGCAAGACGCGCGCCGCTATGCCAGCCAGGTGCTGGGCCTGCCCGACAACCGCAGCTACACCGAATACGCCGACGTCAAGCGCCCCTACGTGGTCTGGAACGTGTTCGCCACGCCGGAACTGTCCCTGCGGCTCAAGCAGTCCTGTTTTCCGGTGGTGGGATGCATAGACTACCGGGGCTACTACAGCGAAGCCGAGGCCCGGCGGACGGCCGCCGAGCTGAAGGCACAGGGCTGGGACGTGCACGTGGGCGGCGTGCCCGCCTATTCGACGCTGGGCTGGTATCCCGATCCCTTCGTCAACACCTTCATCCGCCTGCCGCCGGCCGAGGTCGCGCGCCTGGTTTTCCACGAACTGACCCACCAGGCGGTCTACGCGAAGAACGACACGACCTTCAACGAGTCGCTGGCCACGGCGGTGGAGCAGATCGGCGTCGACCGCTGGCTGCGCGAGCCGCAGAACCAGTCGCTGCGGCCCGCGTACGAGGCGTTCGATGCGCGCCGGCACGATTTCGTCGCGCTGCTGCTGGAGACGCGGCGGCAACTGGCGCAGGCCTACGGCGAGACCGGCGCCCGCCAGGGGCCGGCGCCCACCACGCCCGATCCGGCGGGCCTGGGGCCGGACGAGATCGAGCGGCGGCGCGCCCGCAAGGCCGAGATCATCGCCGACCTGAAGTCCCGCTACGAGCGGATGAAGCGCGAGCGGTGGCATGGCTACGCCGGCTATGATGCCTGGTTCGCGCAGACCTTGAACAACGCGCAGTTCGCGGCCATGGGCGCATACCACCAGTGGGTGCCGGCGCTGCTGGCCATGGCGCGCCGCTGCGAAAGTTGCCGCGACGGCAGCCTCGCGCCGTTCCTGGACGAGGCGCGCGAGTTGGCGCGCCTGCCGTATGCCGAGCGCCGGCGGCGATTGCTCGCGGAAACCGAACGCGCGCAGGCGGCTGGGCTATCATCGGCGCAATAAGCCGACACCGCGCGGCAAAGACTGGACCAGGAGACGTGCATGCAAAGACCGTGGCTGGCGTACTACCCGCCGGGCATTCCCGCCGACATCGACCCGGGACGCTACCGGTCCCTGATCCAGTTGCTGGAGGAATCGTTCGAGCAGTACGCCGGGCGCCCGGCCTTCGTCTGCATGGGCAGGACGCTTGCCTACGCCGACATCGACGCCATGTCGCGCAAGCTCGGGGCCTGGCTGCAATCGCGCGGGCTGCCGCGCGGCGCGCGCGTGGCGCTGATGATGCCCAACGTCCTGCAATACCCCGTGGCCATCGCGGCGGTGCTGCGGGCCGGCTACACGGTGGTCAACGTCAACCCCCTCTACACCGCCCCGGAACTGGAGCACCAGCTCAAGGACAGCGGCGCCGAGGCCATCGTCATCCTCGAGAACTTCGCCCATACGCTGCAGCAGGTGCTGCCCGCCACGGCCATCCGGCACATCGTGGTGGCGTCCATGGGCGACCTGATGGGCGGCGTGAAGGGCACCGTGGTCAATGCCGTGGTGCGCTACGTCAAGAAGCTCGTCCCGCCGTTCAGCCTGCCGGGCGCCGTGAGCTTCCGGCGCGCGCTGGCGCAGGGGGCGGCACGGGAGTTGGCGCGCCCCGAGGTCGGGCCCGACGACATTGCCTTCCTGCAGTACACCGGCGGCACGACGGGCGTGGCCAAGGGGGCCGTGCTGCTGCACCGGAATCTGGTCGCCAACGTCCTGCAATGCGATGCCTGGCTGCTGACCGACGAACAGCCTTCCGGCCAAGGCGGACAGCGCACCCAGCACATCTTCGTCTGCGCCCTGCCGCTGTATCACATCTTCGGCCTGACGGTGTGCGCCCTGCTCGGCATGCGGGCGGGTGGCCTCAACGTCATGGTGCCCAATCCGCGCGACATTCCCGACCTGGTCAGGACCTTGTCCGGTTACCGCTTCACGCTTTTTCCCGGCGTCAACACGCTGTTCAACGCGCTGCTGAACAACGAGAAGTTCCGTTCGCTGGATTTCTCGGGGCTGCGCGTGAGCGTGGGCGGCGGCATGGCGGTGCAGAAGGCGGTGGCCGACCGCTGGCGCGAGGTGACCAAGTCCCCGCTGTGCGAGGGCTACGGGCTGTCGGAGACCTCGCCGGTGGCCTGCTGCACGCCCATCAACATCAAGGAGTATTCCGGCACCATAGGCATCCCGCTGCCGTCCACCGACGCGGCGATCCTGGACGACGACGGCGCGGCGCTGCCGATAGGCGAGCGCGGCGAGATCGCGCTGCGCGGCCCGCAGGTCATGCCGGGCTATTGGAACATGCCGGACGAGACCGCCCGCGTCATGACGGCCGACGGATTCTTCAAGACCGGCGACATCGGCATCATGGACGAGCGCGGCTACATCCGCATCGTCGACCGCAAGAAGGACATGATCCTGGTGTCGGGCTTCAACGTCTATCCCAACGAAGTCGAGGCCGTGGTGTCCCAGCACCCGGGGGTGCTGGAGTGCGCCGCCATCGGCGTGCCCGACGAGCATTCCGGCGAGGCGGTGAAGGTGGTCGTGGTCAAGCGCGATCCGGCGCTGACCGAGCAGGACCTGAAGGCCTTCTGCCGGGACCGCCTGACCGGCTACAAGCGGCCGCGCTACATCGAGTTCCGGTCGGAACTGCCCAAGTCCAACGTCGGCAAGATCCTGCGGCGCGAACTGCGGACCGGCACCGAGGCGGCCGCCTAGCGGGTACCTCCCGGCCGTGCCCCTACAATGGCGGCGTCTGCCCGATCGCGGGCATTGTCCGGGAGTTCACATGCCAGGTCGGATGGCTGACCATCGTCTTCGTGCGTCGCATGGCATCGTGCGCCGCGCGCTCGCGCCCGCGGGCCTTTTCGCGCTGATGGCCGCGGCGCCCTTGCGGGCGGACGCGGGCGTGACCTTCAAACTGGACCGCCTCCAGGCCGGGCCCGGCGAGACCGTGCGTATCGAGGCCATGTTCTTCAATGAAGGCAACGCCACGGTGGCCTGGGACGCGCCACGCGAGCTGGTGCTGCAGTGGCGGGACGCGGCCGGCCACGTCGTGCGCGCGCCCGCGCGGCTGGACGGCGGCTCCGCCGTGCTCCAGGTGCCCGTGGGCCAGTTCTCGCGCGCGACCTGGTCGGCCGTGGTGCCCGAGCAGGCCCGAGGCCTGCAGGCCATCGCGATCGAGGGCGAGCCGGTGCTGCTGGCGCTGGATGCCACGCCCGCCGAGAAGGGCGCCATCGTGGGATCGCCGGCGATCGGCCCCATCGTCGACCCGCGCGCGCCCAACGCCGTGCCACAGGTGCCGGACAACGGCGTGCTGGCCGCGGTCAGCGGCATTTCGGCGGGGTCGGGGCCGGGCAGCACCGCGCTGTCCGGGCCGGCGCCGGCCGAGGCTGCCGCCCCGGGCAACGACGAGCACGACGTATTGAGCCGCTTCCGCAGCGCGCTCTCGCCCTACGAGCCGGTGTACTTCAGCTTCGGCGCCCGCCCGAACCTGAACGCGCGCTTCCAGGTCAGCCTGAAGTTCAGGCTGTTCCAGCCCAACGACGGCGAGGAAACGGGCTTTCTCAACAACCTGTACCTGGGCTACAGCCAGACCTCGCTGTGGGACATAGGCGAGAACTCCGCGCCGTTCCGCGACAGCAGCTACCGCCCCGCGGTCTTCTGGCTGTCCGACCGGGTCTGGGAATCGCAGGATCGCCGCAAGTCGCTGGGTTTCGACGGGGGGTTCGAGCACGAGTCCAATGGCCGCGACGGCGACACCTCGCGCGCCATCAATTCCCTGTACGCCCGGCCCACGCTGCGCTATCGCCTGGACGACGGCAGCACGCTCAGCTTCGGCCCCAAGATCAAGTACTACATGACCCGCGAGGGCAATCCGGACATCGCCGACTACCGGGGCCACGTCGACTACCAACTGCGCTGGGCCAAGGATGACGGCCTGATGGTGTCGGCGCTGGTGCGCAAGGGCCACGAGAAGGGATCGCTGCAACTGGACATGGCCTACCCGCTGCGCAAGCTGGGCCTGGGCCGCCTGAACGGCTTCCTGCACGTGCAGTATTTCAACGGCTACGGCGAGACCCTGCTGGACTACAACGTGCGCGCCAAGTCGCAGGTGCGCATCGGCCTGATGATCGTGCGCTGAGCGGTCTTCAGCCCGCGCCGGCGGCCTTGAGGTTGGGACCGATCAGGTCGTGCAAGGCCTTGGCCACGCCGGGGCCGCCGGCGACGATGTTGCCTTGCTCGGGCCAGGGAGCCCGCCCGAACGGGTCGAAGGCCTGCCCGCCGGCTTCGCGCACCAGCAGCGTGCCGGCGGCGACGTCCCACGGCTTGAGCCGCAGCTCCCAGTAGCCGTCGAAGCGCCCGCAGGCCACCCAGGCCAGGTCGAGCGCCGCGGCGCCGTTGCGGCGCACGCCGCGCGTGCCGTGCATGGCGTCGCGCAGCATGGGCAGGTAGCTTTCGGTGAACGACATGTCGCTGTAGGGAAAGCCGGTGGCCAGCAGGGCATCGGCCAGGGTTTCCGTGCGCGAGCACTGGATGCGGTGGCTGTTGAGCCAGGCGCCCACGCCGCGTACCGAGGTGAACATCTCTTCACGACAGGGATCGTAGATCACTCCCACCACGGGCCCGGGCTCGCACCGCGTCTCTTCGAAGGCGATGCCGCAGCCTTCCTGGGCCACCAGCGCGATGGAAACGGCGTAGTGGGGAATGGCATGGACGAAATTGGTGGTGCCGTCCAGCGGGTCGATGTACCAGCTGGCGGGACCGGAAGGCGAGCCCCCCGTCTCCTCGGCCACGATGCCGTATTGCGGCGTGCGCGCGCGCAGGACCTCGATGATCGCGATTTCGGCTTCGCGGTCCGCCTGCGAAACCAGATCGTTGCGGGCCTTCAGGTCGATCACCAGTTCCGAGCGCTTGTGCGCATAGGCTTGCAAGATCGCCGCGCCGGCGTGCGCGGCTGTGACGGCGGCTTCGAGCGCCTTGAAGAGATCCAGCGGGACGGGCTTGTCCATGGTGGCGGCTGCGGGGATGCTCATACAGGGAGTGTACCCCCCCTACGCGCTTACGCGCGCCCCCCAGGGGGCGAAACCGGCGGACTGGCAAAGCCAGATCCGCGGTTTCCTGGGTCTAGTACGCGCTTCTTGGATTGGATCACCGTTGCTACCGCTGGCAGCCAGCGATAGCACCCGTGCCAAACCCAAGATAACGGTACTAGACCCAGGATGCAGTGGATCCAGCTTTGCCGGTCCACCCGCATCGCCCCCTTGAGGGGGCCCGCGTAGCGGGTAGGGGGTGGGCTTCCCTTCCGGTCCACCCGCATCGCCCCCTGGGGGGCGCCCGAAGGGCGTAGGGGGGGGTTATCATCCTCGCCGTGTTTACCCCCCTGACTCCTTCCCGCCCGGCCTTCGATCAGGACGGCCTGCCTTATAGCCCGCTCTACGGCGACATCTACCATGCCGCCCAGGGGGCGTTGGAGCAGGCTCGCCATGTGTTCCTGGCGGGCAACGGTCTGCCGGAGCGATGGCGCGGACGCGAGCGCTTCACCGTGTGCGAGACGGGGTTCGGGCTGGGGCTGACTTTCCTGGCGCTATGGCGCGCCTGGCGCGACGATCCCCGGCGCAGCCGGAGGCTGCATGTGGTGTCCGTCGAGGCCCATCCCTTTGCCCGCGAGGACCTGGCGGAGCTGCTGCGCGCGCGGGTGCCCGCCGGGTGGGACGACATGGCGGCGCAACTCTTGGCGCAGTGGCCGCCTCTTCTTCCCGGCCTGCACCGGCTGGACCTGGATGGCGGCGCGGTGACGCTGACCCTGGCCTTCGGGCTGGCCGAACAGATCGTGCCCCGGCTGGTCCTGCGCGCGGACGCTTTTTTCCTGGATGGATTCAAGCCGTCCGCGAATCCCGGCATGTGGTCCGAGCCGCTGATGAAGGCGCTGGCCAGGCTGGCCGCGCCGGATGCCACGGCGGCGACCTGGGCGAGCGCCGGCGCGGCGCGCCGCGCCTTGCAGGCGGCGGGTTTCGAGGTCGAGCGCAGGGAGGGCTTCGGCGGCAAGCTGCACATGACGGTGGCGCGCCATGCGCCGCGCTTCGAGCGCCGCCACGCGCCGGCCGAGCCGCCGTCCTTCGCCGAGCGCCATGCCATCGTGGTGGGAGCGGGCATCGCCGGGGCCGGTGTGGCGCATGCGCTGGCGTTGCGTGGCTGGCGCGTGTCCGTGTTCGATGCGGCCTGGACTTTTCCCCCGCAAGGTGGCGGCCATCTGGCCGCCGCATTGACGCCGTTGCTGGCCCGGGACGACAGCCCCCGCGCGCGCCTGAGCCGTGCCGGTGCCTTGCGCGCGGCCGCGCGCTGGGCGCCGTGGATGGACGGCGGGATCGTCGCCCGCTGCGGCACCGTGCAGCAGGCCAAATCCGACGACAAAGAGGCCGGCATGCGCGCCATGCTGGAGGAGCTGCGTTTTCCGGCCGACTGGGTGCGACCGGTGACGCGGGACGAAGCCAGCGCGCTGGCGGGTTGCCCGACGGCGCGCGGCGGGGTCTATTTTCCGGGCGGACTGCGGGTGCGTCCGCGCCTGCTGGGGGCGGCGCTGCTGTCCCGGCCGGGCATCGAAGTCCGGGCGGCCCGGGTAGCCCGCATCGAGGCGCTGGCGGCGGACGTGCCGTCGGGCCGCCGGTGGCGGGCCCTCGACCAGGAAGGCGCCACGCTGGCCGAGGCCGAGATCGTGGTGCTGGCCAATGCGGCCGAGGCGCCGCGGCTGCTTGCCGCCAGCGGACTGGCCGCCGACGGCGAACTGCCGGGTTTCTTCGGGCAAAAGGCCATAGCGGGACAGATCACGCTGCTTCCCGCGCAAGATGCCGCCTGGCGCCCGCCGCGCTGCGTGGTGGCGGGCGACGGCTACGTGCTGCCCGCCGTGGACGGCGCCTGCGTGGCCGGCAGCACGTACGTCCACGATGCCTCGCGCGCCGTCGTCACGGCCGAGGGCCACGCGGTCAACCTGGACCGGGCCGCGCGGCTGCTGCCGGAACTGGCCGGGGCCGGCCTGGATCCCGGCGCGTTCACGGGCTGGGCCGGGTGGCGCGCCGTGCTGCCCGGCAGGTTGCCGGTGATCGGCGAATCGCCTGTCCATGGCGGGCTCTGGGCCGCCTCGGGCTATGCCTCGCGTGGCCTGAGCTGGTCGGCGCTGGGAGGCGACATACTGGCCGCTTCCCTGGAGGGAGAACCCATGGTGCTGGAGGGGGATTTGCTGCGCATGATCGCCTGGCGCTGATCCCGGGCCGAATCGTGGGAAAATAGCGGGATTAACAGCAAAAAAGACGTGCCTGGGGGCGCGCGGTGCCCGGCCCGCGTGTCCCGATCCGCTGCTTCCAGGGGCGCGGGATGGCCCCGGATACGGCCTTGCCGGGCCTCTCGCGGCGCCCCGCGAAGCGCGTCCGTGCGGGAGACGGCTTCTTCCACGGTTTATTTGCCTCCCCGAATCCGTCAAAATAGAGGTTTTGGCGAAAAAGTGCGGTCATTTGCCGCATTTGGGGCGGATAGCGGGGCCTCGCGAGGGTTGCGTCTTTGCTATTGCCAATCTGTCGAAAGCGATCGAGGGAAACCTGTGCCACTTCAATTCGACTCCTCCCGCTACCAGCGTCTGGAATCCCTGTCTCTCAACACGACCAGCCCGTCCGCCGTCCGTTTCACGACGGACCAGGGCCAGCCGGTGCTGGTCGAGGCCAGCGCGCCAGGCGTGTTCAGGTTGAGCATGGGCACGCCCGCCGCCACCGGCAAGGCGGCCTCCGGCTCCGCCACGCGCGCCGCCGCCCTGCATGATCTGCTGGCCCGGGACGAGGCCATAGGCGAGGCCGTGGTTGAACAGGCGGATGTGGCCGGCCAGCCCGGCTGGCGCATCGTCCAGGGCGACAACGTACTCGAGATCGCCGCCAATCCCGTGCGGCTGGCCTTGTACCGCAAGGGGCAGCAGGTGCTGGCCTCGTCCGCGGACCAGGACCTGTGCCCGCTCGGCACCGAAGACGCCGCGGCCCCGACGTCGTGGGCCCTGTGCTTCGACCTCGCGGCTGGCGAAGCCGTCCACGGCCTGGGCGAAAGCCGCATCATGCTGGACCGCCGCGCCGAGCGCGTGGTGTCCGACGAGGCCGAGTCGCGCGCCCTGCCGCTGGCCTGGAGCCCGCGCGGCTGGGGGCTGTACGTCAATACGCTCGAATCCGTCGTGCACGACATCGGCCTGCCCGAGTTCGCGCCCGACAGCTACGTGGTGACCGTGGCCGACGCCCAACTGGACGTGTTCCTGTTCGTGGGCGAGCCGGCCGAGATCCTGAACCAGTACACCCAGTTGACCGGCCGCGCGGGACAGCCCACGCTGTGGAGCATGGGCACGTGGCTGCACCAGGCGCCCGATACCGGCGCCGAGCAGCTCGCCGCCGTGGCCGGCCAGATGCGCAGCCGCGGCGTGCCCCTCGACGCCGTGTCGTTCCGGCCGCCCGCGGCCTGGGAGATCCGCGCCAAGCTGAACCTCGAATGGGACGCCGCCCGCTTCCCCGATCCGCGCCAGGTGCTGGGCGAGTTCAAGGGCCTGGACCTGAAGGTGTGCGCACCCGGTTTCCCGGGCGTGCCCACCCATAGCCCCATGTTCGCCGAACTCGAGGACAAGGGCTGGCTGCTGACCGACGAATCCGGCGCCGCGCAGGTGTTCGCCGGCGTGCCCGCCAGCGCGGGCGTCGCCTTCGGCCTGCTCGACCTGACCCACCGCGACGTGTGGACCTTCTGGCGCGACAAGATCCGCCAGGTCATGGACGAGGGCGTCGATGCGGTGTCCTGCGACATCCAGTTCGACATCCCCGACGGCGTCGAGGCGCGCAACGGCGATACCGGCGCGCGGCTGCGCACGGCCTATCCCATGCTGGTCAAGCGCTGCCTGTTCGAGGCGGCGGCCTGGAACAAGACCCCGCCCGAGGGCGTGGTGTGGAGCCGCGATCTCTTCCCGACCGGCCAGCGCCTGCCCATGCAGGCCCCCGTGTCCGTGCCCAACACCTGGGAAGGACTGGCCGAATCGCTGCGCGCCGCGCTGACGGCGGGGGCCAGCGGGCTGCCCGCCCATGCCCACGACATCGGTTCGCCCCAGCATCCGCGCGACGCCATGACGCCCGAGCTGTACCTGCGCTGGCTGGCGGCCGGCGTGTTCAGTTCGCACCTGCGTTTTCACGCCGTGCCGGGGCTGCTGCCCTGGGACTTCGGCGAGGAGGCCTTCCAGCACGCGCAGACGCTGATGCAGTGGCGCTATAGGCTCATTCCCTACGTGCTGGGGGTGATCGAGGACGCGGCCCGCACCGGCCTGCCGGTGCAGCGTTCCATGGCCCTGTCCTTCCCGGACGATCCCGAGGCGCATGCCCACGAGCTGCAATACCTGCTCGGCCCGGCCCTGCTGGTCGCGCCGGCCGTGCAGCCCGGCAACCAGATCCGCGTCTATTTCCCCAAGGGCGAAGCCTGGTGGGACCTGAACACGGGCTGGCGCTACGAGGGCGGCACGACCTGGACCTTCGAATGCGGCCTGGACCGCCTGCCCGTGTTCGGCCGCGAAGGCCACATGCTGTGCCTGGGGCCCGCCGCCCAGCACACCGGCGAGTTCAACTCCGCCCGCATCCTGGACGAGGTCTGGCTGTTCGGCATGCCCGTGCACAACCCCAGCGTGATGCGCAACAAGATCCGCGTCATGCAGATGCAGGGTTCGAGCTACGCCAAGGGCCTGGAAGGCCTGAAGATCCTGCCCTCCGAAGGCCTGGAAGTGAAGCGCCGCGGCGCCGAAGTCCGTATCTCTCGGGCGAGGTAGGAGACCCCCCCCCTACGCGCTGACGCGCGCCCCCCAGGGGGCGAAACCGGCGGACTGGCGGAGCCAGATCCGCGGTTTCCTGGGTCTAGTACCTGTTTCTTGGCACGTCACACTGTTGCTATCGCTGGCAGCCAGCGAAGCACAGGTGCTCCAACCCAAGATAAAGGAACTAGACCCAGGATGCGGTGGATCCGGCTTTGCCGGTCCACCCGCATCGCCCCCTTGAGGGGGCGCCCGAAGGGCGTAGGGGGTGGGCCCATCAGTCCTCGCAGGGGCTGTCCAAGGTGCCGCGGGCCAGCTTGTCTACGACCACCGACTCTACCGGGGGTTCGCCGCTGCGGGCGATGTGGCCGTCTATCCACATCAGGACCGGGGTGCCGGGGGCCACGCGCAGTTTGGCGTAGGCGTCGGCCAGGGCCTGGGCCTGGCCGGTGGACGACACCGGATAGCGCTTGCCGGTGCTGCAGATGGCGAAGGTGGGCTGGCCGTCCTTGGCCACCACCTTGCCGCGCATGGTGAAGGTGTCGGTGATGAAGTCCACCTCGAACTGCTGGGTCAGGGCGTAGTTCAACGTGGACTGGATGGGTTCGCCGTTCTGGTCCAGCATGCGCAGCGTGCTGCCGGAGATGAACTCGTAGAGCCCGCCCTCGTTGCGGTCGCCGATCAGGCGGATCTGGTCGGGCGAGTCGAACAGGCGTTCCCAGCGGCCGGTGCTGATGAAGCTTTGTTCCTTGTTGTCGCGCGTGCCGAAATACACCCGGCGCATGCGCCAGGTCCAGTCGGGCAGCAGCGTGAGCGTGACGCGCTGGCCGGCGCAGTCGGCGCAGGGGATCACGCCGCGGAAGGTTTGCGGCTGGGCCAGGGGCACGCCCCTATCCTGTCCGCCTCGCTCGGCCTGTTCCCGCGTCACGGCGGGCGGCGGCGGGATCACCGCGTCGGCGGCGGCCAGGGTGCCGGAGCGCTCGCGGTCGGGCAGGGGGATGGAGCACGCGCCCAATCCGGCCGCCACGGCCAGGGCGGCGGCCAGGGTGGCAAGGCGGGAAGGGGCGGGGCGGGAGGAAAGGGGCGGGTTGGTCATGACGGCTCCGGCTCTTGAGATTTATCGCAAGTCTAACCTGTTGCGTCTGCCGGCATGCGACGGGAAGCGCGGCGGGCATCGACGGATGCCGTGCCGGGGGCAGGACATTTATTGCCGTGCCCGTCCCACGCGGGGCCCCGGGGGCGGTTAAGCTTGCGGGGGGCCGCCGTGGCGGCGTTTACATCCTTGTCTATGTCATTCGTGCAGATACTCGCGGCCACCCCGTGGCTGGCCTATGCGGCCGCCGCCGTGCTGGGGCTGGTGGTGGGCAGCTTCCTCAACGTCGTGATCGCGCGCCTGCCGCAGATGATGCAGCGCGCCTGGCAGGAGCAGTGCGCGGAGCTGCACGGCGCCGCGCAACCCGGGCAGGCCCGCTTCGACCTGGCCTATCCCCCCTCGCATTGTCCGGCCTGCCGGCATCCGATCGCCTGGCGCCACAACATCCCGGTGCTGGGCTGGCTGGCGCTGCGCGGCCGCTGCGCCCATTGTGCCGCGCCCATCTCCTGGCAATACCCGCTGGTGGAACTGGCGGCGGCGGCGTTGTTCGCGGCCTGCGTCGCGGTGTTCGGCGTGACCTGGACCAGCCTGGCCGCCATGGCATTCTGCGCGGCCTGCCTGGCGCTGGCCGTGATCGATCACCAGACCTCGCTGCTGCCGGACGACCTGACGCTTCCGCTGCTGTGGGCGGGCCTGTTCGTCAACCTGTGGGGCGGTTTCGCCTTCCTGCCCGACGCGGTCATCGGCGCGATGGCCGGCTACGGGGTGCTGTGGTCCGTGTATTGGCTGTTCCGCCTGCTGACGGGCAAGGAAGGCATGGGCTACGGCGATTTCAAGCTGCTGGCCGCCATCGGCGCCTGGCTCGGGTGGCAGAGCCTGCCGCTGGTCATGGTGGCGGCCTCGCTGGCCGGTGTGGCGGTGGCCGGGGTGCTGATGATCGCCGGCCGCGTGCGGCGCGACCAGCCGCTGCCATTCGGGCCGTACCTGGCGGCGGCGGGCGTGGCCGCGATGTTCGCGGGCGACGCATGGATTAAGCTGCTGGCATGGTAGGCACACTTCCTTCTTTCCCCGCCCGTCCCTTGCGCGTGGGCCTGACCGGCGGCATCGGATCCGGCAAGACCGCCGTGGCCGATATCCTGGAGGCGCAGGGCGCGGCCGTCATCGATACCGATGCCATCGCGCATGCGCTGACCGCGCCGGGCGGACTCGCCATCGAGCCGCTGCGGCGCGAATTCGGTCCGGACATGATCGGTCCCGACGGCGCGATGGACCGTCCCCGCATGCGGGCCCTGGTGTTTTCCGACGCACAGGCCAAGACGCGGCTCGAGGCGCTGATCCACCCGCTCATCGGCCAGGAGGTCGAGCGCGAGGCCGCCCGGCGCCAGGGGCTCTATCAGGTCTTCGTGGTGCCGCTGCTGGTGGAGTCGGGTCGCTGGCGGGACCGGGTGGACCGGATCTGCGTGGTCGATTGCGACGAGGCCACCCAGGTCCGGCGCGTGCAGCGCCGCAGCGGCCTGGCTCCCGACATGGTCGCCCGCATCATGGCCGCCCAGGCGACGCGCGCCCAGCGGCTGGCCGTGGCCGACGACGTCATCCTCAACGATGGCCAGACCACGCCCGGCCAGCTGTCCGAGCGTACGCTGGCCCGGCATCGCGCGTGGCTCGACCTGCTGGCGCTGCCCTAGCAGGCTGCCCGGGCTTTACTGGATGTCCAGCTTGCGGATCAACGTGTCCCAACGCGCACGCGTGTCGCGCAACCACGCCGTGGTCTGCGCCGAGTCGGCCCAGAACGGCGTCACCGCCATCTGATCCAGTTGCCGGCGCACTTCCGCGCTTTCCAGGATGTCGTGCAGCAGGCCTTCCCACTTCGTCACCACGGCCGCCGGCGTGCCGGCGGGAAACAGGACCACCTGGCTGAATCGCACGTCGAAGTCGGGTACGCCCTGTTCCTGCGCCGTGGGGACTTGCGGCAACTGGGGATTGCGGATGGCGGCGGACGTGGCCAGCGCCTGCAGCGCGCCGGACCGGACATAGGGAAGGGTGTTGGACGAGGCCACGAAGGCCAGCGGCACGTGGCCGGCCACCACGTCCGACAGGGCGGGGGCGTTGCCCTTGTAGGGCACGTGCGTGCCGCGTATGCCGGTGCGGGCCTTCAGGAGTTCGAAGGTCAGGTGGCCGGGCGAGGCCAGGCCGGCCGAGGCGTAGGTCAGGTCCTCCTTCCTGGCCCGGTCCAGGAAGTCGCGGAAATCCTTCAGCCCCAGCCTGGGGTGGGCCACCAGCACCTGCGAGGTGGTGCCGAAGATGCCGGCCGGCACGAGATCGCGGTAGGGGTCCAGTCCCATGTTCCGGTAGACCGACGGATTGATCGTCAGCAGGTGGTCGACGCTGACCAGCGCCGTATAGCCGTCCTTGGGCGAGCGCGCGACGTATTCGGCGCCGATGTTGCCGCCGGCGCCCGCCCGGTTCTCGACGATGACGGGCTGTTTCAGGCGCGATGCCGCCTGTTCGGCGATCAAGCGGGCGATCAGGTCCAGCGGCCCGCCGGCGGCGAAGTTGACGACCAGCTTGACCGGATGGTCGGGATAGTCGGCGGCCCGCACCGAGGGCGCGGCGGCAACGAGGGAAAGCACGAGGAAAAGGCGCGCAAGCGGTCGCATGGGGTGTCTCCGTGGAAGGGGGGCGGGCTGGCTGGAGCCAGTCTGGTCGGCGCCGTGCCGGCATTATGGGAACGGAGAGGTATTTGTTTCCAATGATAAAATGCCGCTCTGTCATACATAAAATTCATGGCAATGGACTGGACCCGGCGCCTGCGCATCCGGCAGCTCGAAGTGCTGAGCAGCCTGGCCGACACGTGCAATCTCAGCCACACCGCCGAACGTCTCTGCATGACGCAGCCGGCCCTGTCCAAGTGGCTGGCCGAGCTCGAGGCCGAACTGGGCGTGCCCCTGTTCGAGCGCCATTCGCGCGGCCTCGTGCCCACGCGTTTCGGCGCCGCCATGGCCGAACATGCCCGCGTCATGCTGGCCGAGGTCGAGCGGGCCAGTCATGCCATGGCGCTGATGGCCGAAGGGGCGGACGGGCACCTGTCGATCGGGGTGACGGCCACGGTCTCGACCGGCCTGCTGCCGGACAGCGTGGCCTTGCTGCTGGCCCGGCGTCCCGAGACCCGGCTGTCGATCACCGAGTCGACGCTGGACCAGCTTCTGCCGCCCTTGCTCGAGCGCCGCCTGGATTTCGTGGTCACGCGCCTGGAGGGCGATGCCATCGACGATCGCCTGCGCTGCACGCCGGTCTATGGCGAAAGCATCGCGGTGGCCGCGCCTCCCTCGCACCCGCTGGCCGGCCGCCGCGGCCTGGCCTGGACGGATCTGGAAGGATGCGGCTGGGTGGTGCCGCCCCAGGGCAACCCGCTGCGCCGCGAGCTGGACGCCGAGTTCGCGCTGGCCGGCCTGCCCGCGCCGCGCTACCGGGTCGAGGCGGTCGGCATCCTGATGCTGGTGGCCATGATGCAGCGGGCCAACCTGCTGACCGCGCTGTCGCGCCGCGTGCTGGGCTACTTCCAGGCCGCCGGGCAGCTCGTGGCGCTGGACCTGCCCACGCGCCGGCAGGGCATGGTGGGCATCCTGCGCCATCGCGACGCGCCCGACACCGCCTTGCATCGCGACTTCCACGAGGCCTTGCTGGAAGCGGCCGGCGCGGCGGGCGTCACAACTCGAAACCGCATTGCCGAGCCGCCTGCTTCAAAGTAAGGGGTGATCGGGCCACGGTTGAGTGTTTTTCCGGTGGGCTCCGTACCTACAATGGAGGTGTTCCGAAGCGCCCGCGCAAGGGCCGTTCGGAAGCGGGCGCGGCAAGTGTCGCCGTGTCCATGCCGTACAGGTATATTTCTACGAAATTCCGATTCCGGACGGTCTACGTGGTTCTTTACGAATACCCATTCAACGAGCGCGTCCGTACGCTGCTGCGTCTGGAAAGCCTCTTCGACAATCTGTTCTTCTTCGTGCGGCAACCGGATGCCCGCGGGCATCACGTCGCATTGACCACGCTGTTCGAAATCCTGGATGTATCGGCGCGCGCCGATCTCAAGTCCGACCTGCTGCAGGACCTGGAGCGCTATCGCCAATCCCTGAGCTCGCTGCGCGAGCATCCCGGCGTCGATCGCCAGACCCTGGACGTCATGTTGTCCAGCATCGAGCAGGCCACGGGTTCGCTGGTGGCACAGGGCAAGACCGGCCAGCCGTTGCGGCAGAACGAATGGCTGACCAGCATACGCAGCCGCCTGGCGATCCCGGGCGGGGCGTGCGAGTTCGACGTTCCTTCCTTTCATGCCTGGAAGCACAAGCCTGTCGAGCATCGGGTCCAGGATCTCGCCCAGTGGGTCGAGCCCTTCCTGCCCATACGCGACGGCCTGGCCATCGTGCTGAAGATGCTGCGCGAATCGGGCCGCCAGGTCGCGGTGGTGGCCGAGGGCGGCGCCTTCCAGCAGATGCTGGGAGGCAAGGCCTATCAGTTGCTGCGCATCTACGTCGACGAGGCGCTGGGCGTGTTTCCCGAGGTCAGCGCCAACAAGTACATGGTGTCGGTGCGCTTCTCGTCGCAGGGGGGCGACCTCAAGCCCCAGCCGGTGGTGGCCGACGTGCCCTTCCAGCTGACGCTGTGCAACAGTTTCTAAGCGCGGCGGCCCCTTCGTCCGCTGGCTACAATGCTGCCATGGTCAAGAACGTCAAATGTCCCACTTGCGCCAAGCTGGCTCCGTGGAGCCCCGAGAACGCCTGGCGGCCCTTCTGTTCCGAGCGCTGCCGCCAGATCGACCTGGGGGCGTGGGCGGCCGAGAAATTCTCCATTCCCGGCGCGCCGCTGGAGACCGACGACCTGAGCGGCGACACCTCGGGGCGCCTGTTTCCTCCGCCGCAATCGGTGAACTGAACGGGCCCTAGGCGTTGGCCAGCAGTGCCCGGATGTCCAGCGACCGCAGCAACTGCATGGTTTCCCGCGTCAACCGGGTCAGCGGCTGCAGCCGTGCCGTGCACATGATCAGATTGTTGTGCATGGACGGCGTGTGTACGCGGGCCGTGGCCAGCGTGCCGGCGCGCCGCTGCGGCCCGATGGCGCTGGCCGACAGCAGCGCGTAGCCTTCGCCGCTTTCGGCCAGCGCCACCATGGTGTGGACCGCGTTGACCTCGGCGACGATGTTCAGGGCGATGCCGCGCCGGCGGCAGGCGGCGTCCACCACCGCGCGGATGGTGTTGGGCTCGCAGGGCAGGATCAGCGGATAGTCCGCCAGGGCATCGACCGGCAGCGATTCGGGCAGCCGCTCGCCCGGACCCGGCACGCATCCCACCAGCATCAGTTCCTCCTGGAATACCGGTTCGTAGTCCAGCGTCTCGCCGGGGGCGGGATCGTACAGCAGCGCGACGTCGACCCGGCCTTCGTGCAGCCATTCCCTCAGGCTCACGCTCAACCCCTCGGTCACGGTCAGCGCGGCGCCCGGCAGGCGTTCGCGAAAACCGCGCACCAGGCTGGGGGCCAGCAGGTGGGCGATGCGCGGCGGAAAGCCGACCACGATCTTGCCGCGGGGCACGGCCTTCAGTTCGTGGATTTCCTGGCGCGCGGTGGCCAGGCGGGCCAGGACGACCCGGGCGTGCTCCAGCAGGCACCTGCCCGCCTCGGTCGGCTCCACGCCGCGGCCGTTGCGGTACAGCAGGTGCTCGTGCAGCTCCACCTCCAGCAGGCGGATCTGCCGGCTCAGGGAAGGCTGGGTCATTTCGAGCACCATGGCGGCGCGCGTGAAGCTGCCGGCATCGACGACCTGGACGAAGTACTCGAGTTGCTTGATATCCATGCCTGTCTCGCGTTACATAGAGAAGTTCTATAGCTGCTAGAGCTGTTCTGCAATTTACTCGATATGTCCCGACTTCAATAATGGGCGCTTCCGCAAAGGCGGACCCATCGGAGGCGTTTCATGAAGAAGTCGGAGTTGCCGGTTGCGATCATCGGCGCGGGTATAGGCGGGCTGGCGGCGGCGACCGCGCTGCGCGCCCAGGGCGTGGAAGTGCAGGTCTACGAACAGGCGCGGCAGTTCGCGCGCATCGGCGCGGGCATCCAGATGACGCCCAATGCCATGCGGGTGCTCGATGGGCTGGGGCTGCGCCCGCAACTGGAATCGATCGCCTTCGCCCCCCGGTCGTCGTTGAACCGCGCGCACGACACCGGCGCCGTGACGAACGAGTTTCCGCTGGCCGGCGCGGTCCTGGAGCGCTATGGCATGCCCTTCCTGGCCATGCACCGGGGCGACCTGCACGCGGCGCTGGCGGCGCGGGTACCGGCGGCGCACATCGCGCTGGGCAAGAAGCTGGTGCACCTGGACCAGGGCGATGGCGAGATCGTACTGCGCTTCGAGGATGGCACCCAGGCCCGCGCCCGCGCGGTGATCGGCGCCGACGGCGTGCATTCGCTGGTGCGCGAACTGCTGCTGGGCGAGGAGCAGCCCCGTTTCACCAGCCGCGTCGCCTACCGGACGACGTTCCCGGCCAGCCGGCTGGGCTCGCTCGACATCGGCCAGTCGCGCACGAAATGGTGGGGACCGGACCGCCACATCGTCATCTATTACGTCACCCGGAACCAGGACGAAATCTATTTCGTCACCAGCCAACCCGAGGATGCCGGCTGGCTGACCCCTGAATCATGGTCGGCCAAGGGCGACCTGGAGGTGCTGCGGGCGGCCTATGCCGATTTCCATCCCGACGTGCGCGCGGTGCTGGCGGCATGCCCGGACGTGCACAAATGGGCGATCTTCCAGCGCGATCCGCTGCCGAGCTGGGGACGGGGCAACGTCGTGCTGATGGGCGACGCCTGCCATCCGATGACGCCCTACATGGCCCAGGGCGCGGCCATGGCATTGGAGGACTCGGTCGTCCTGGCGCGCTGCGTGGCCGCCCACCGTACCGACCTCGACGCGGCGTTCCGCCTGTTCGAGCAGGTTCGCAAGCCCCGCACGTCGGCGGTGCAGGCCGGATCGAGCGCCAACAACTGGATGCGCGAGTCCACCAATCCCGATTGGGTCTACGGTTACGACGCCTGGAACGTGTCCCTGGACGCGGGCGCGCAATAAGCCTTCGCCGGACGGAGCCGGGAGGCCGGTGCCCGTCCGGCGCATCAAGATAGGAGACAGCATGAAGACACGCATCAAGACTTTCGTCGCGGCCATGATGCTCGCGGCGGTCCCGGCCCTGGCGGCGCACGCCCAGTATCCGGACCGGCCCATCAAGCTGGTGGTGCCGCACGGGCCGGGGGGCGTCGCCGACACGGTGTCGCGCATCTTCGCCGATGCGCTGGCGCGCGAGCTTAAGCAGCCGGTCATCGTCGAGAACAAGGCCGGTGCCAGCACCATGATAGGCGCCGAGTACGTCGCCAAGGCCGCCCCGGACGGATACACGCTGCTGATGGCCTCGGTGACCACCTTGTCGATCAATCCTTCGCTGTATCCCAACATCACCTACGATCCCAAGCGCGACTTCGCGCCGGTCTCCATGGTCGCGGCGCTGCCGTTCTACCTGATGGCCAGCCCCACGCTGGGCGTCAAGAACGTGAAGGAACTGGTCGCGCTGGCCAGGTCCAGGCCGGGGCAGCTCAACTATTCGTCGCCCGGGTCGGGCACGTCGCCGCACCTGGTGGGCGCGCTGTTCGCTTCCATGACCGGGGTCGACACCCTGCACGTGCCGTACAAGTCCACCGCCTCGGCCGAGGTCGATCTCAACGCCGGCCGCATCCATTTCGCCTTCACCGGTTCGGGCATGGCGCCGATCCGGTCAGGCCGGGTGGTCGGCCTGGGCGTGACCAGCGGCGAGCGCCTGGCGTCCATGCCCGAGCTGCCGACGCTGAAGGAGCAGGGCCTGGACCTGGAGGCGACCGTCTGGAACGGCGTGGTCGCGCCCGCCGGCACCTCGCCGGAGATCGTCCGCAAGCTTGCCGACGCATTGGCCCGCATCGCGCGGTCGCCGGACATCAAGGAGAAAGTGCAGGCCCACGGCGGCATCGCGGTGGGCAATACGCCCGCCGAGTTCAAGCGCCTGATCGACACCGAGGCCGCGCGTTGGGAGAAAGTGATCAAGGAGGCCAGCATCACCGTGCAGTGACGCGGCCGGGAGGCCGGCGGAGGGGGCCGCCGGTCCGTCGCCCGGGTCAGCCGCCCCAGAAGCCGCTGATGCCCGCGATGCCATGCGCGCCGTGCGCCAGGGCCGTCGCGCGCGTGTCCGCCGACTGCCCGCCCAGCGCGAGCACCGGCAGGCCGGCGTGCAGCGCCAGCGTGCCGAAGGTCTCCCAGCCCAGGCCGGGCTGGCCGGGATGCGAGCGCGTGGGCAGCACCGGCGCCAGCACCGCGAAGTCGGCGTCCAGCTGGCGCGCGCGTTCCAGTTCCGCGGCGTCGTGGGCCGATACGCCCAGCATCGCGCCGGGCGGCAGCTTGGGGCGCTGGGCCGGGACGTCGGCGGCGCGCAGGTGCACGCCGTCGGCATCGGCGATCCAGTCGCGCGGATGCGCGCTGTTGACCAGTACCCGCGCGCCGGCCGGCCGGGCGCGTGCCACCACCTGCTTCAGCACCTGGCGCAGCGCGTCGTCCGCCGCGCCGCCGGGCCAGTCCGGTTCACGGAATTGGATCAGCTTCAGGCCCGAGGCCAGCGCGGCATCCAGGCGCCGCAGGAAGGCATCGACGTTGCCGGGCGAGCCGATATGGGTGATGGCATAGGTATCGGGCACGTGCAGCCACCGCAGCGGCGGCAGCGTGGCCGGCAGCAGGGGGCCGATGCGCGGCTCCAGCGCCAGTCCCAGCGCATCCTCCGGCGACTGCGCGCGCGCCTGGGCCGTTTCCAGGTCGGTCGGCTGCTCGCCCCGGGCGATGCGCGCTTCCAGCGCCTTCAGCCGTTCCCCATGATCGCGCCGCGCCGCCTGCATCTCGGCCTCGCTCGCGTCCCGTATCCGCCCCCATTGCAAGGCCTGCGATTCCAGCCCCCGGGGCTCGCCTTCCCAGCGGGTGACCCGGCAGAAATACAGCCTGACGGTGGCGTGCGAGTAGGCGTGCACGTGCGTGACCCAGGTCGACGACTCCAGCACCGTCACCCCCAGTTCTTCCTTCAATTCCCGCGCCAGGGCCTGCAATATCGTCTCGCCCGGCTCCAGCTTGCCCCCGGGCAGCTCCCACCATCCCGCGTAAGGCTTGCCTTCGGGCCGCTGGCCCAGCAGCAACCGCCCGTCCGGCTGCAGCATCACGCCCACCGCGACATCGACGACTTTCACCCCAGAACCCAGAGACCCCATAATCCTTCCTAAAATGCAATCCACACAAGAACAATACCCAGGGCACAGCGGATCCGGCTCCGCCGGTCCGCCAGTGCCGCCCCCTGGGGGGCGCGCGCAAGCGCGTAGGGGGGGGCCCTCCTGTCAGCGCGTAGGGGGGGGGACCTCCCTCCCGGCCCAATCCTTGGCGAACTGCCAGGCGACCCGGCCGGAACGCGAGCCGCGCTCGAGCGTCCATTGCAGCGCGGCCGTACGCGAGCGCGCGATGGATTCCTCGCTGCATCCCAGGTCGCGCAGCCAGTGCGCCACGATGTCCAGGTAGTCGTCCTGCTTGAACGGATAGAACGACAACCACAGTCCGAAGCGCTCGGACAGCGAGATCTTTTCCTCGACGGTCTCGCCGGGATGGATCTCGCCGTCGCTCTGGTGCTTGGCCTGCAGGTTCTCGTGCATGTACTCCGGCATCAGGTGGCGCCGGTTGGACGTGGCGTAGATCAGCACGTTCTGGGTCGATGCGGCGATCGAGCCGTCCAGCACCGACTTGAGCGCCTTGTAGCCGGCCTCGCCTTCCTCGAACGACAGGTCGTCGGCGAAGACCAGGAAGCGCTCGGGCCGCTCGGCCACGGTCTCCACGATCTCCTGCAGGTCGCCCAGGTCGCTCTTGTCGACTTCGATCAGGCGCAGTCCGCGATCGCCATACGTGGCCAGCATGGCCTTGACCAGGGAACTCTTGCCGGTGCCGCGGGCGCCGGTCATCAGCACGTTGTTGGCCGGTTTGCCTTCCAGGAACTGCACCGTATTCCGGTCGATCACTTCCTTCTGGCGATCGATGTGCTGCAGGTCGTCCAGGTCGATGCGCGCGATGTGCCGCACCGGCTCCAGCCAGCCTCGCGTTCCGCGCTTGCGCCAGCGGAAGGCGTGGGAATTCCAGTCCACGGGGGGCGGGGCGGGGGGGAGCCAGGCTTCGAGCTGGGCGAGGACGCCCTCGGCGCGTTTCAGGAAAGAGGCCAGATCGACAGGTGGGGAAGACTCGTTCGGCACAGCAGCGTTCCTATCTTCGGCCGGAGCCGCGCAGGCCCCGGATCGTGTTCTTGAACGACGGATTCCGGCCCGGGCAGGGGCGCCGTCCGATCGAAATCCGCCTACGGCATCGGGTATTGCACCATTTTTTTCAAGGGCGCGCCCGCAGGGCCGGATTGCCTGCCTGGCTACAGGCAAACGGCACCGCACCTGTTCTATGTCGAGAACGGGGACGCTGTCCTGGTGGACGATCAGGGTCATCACCAGGAGAGCAGATCATGCGTATGCACAACCCCGCGCCACCGGAGCGTGGAGGATCAAGATCTGTAGTCGGCGTTGATGCTCACGTACTCGTGCGAGAAATCGCAGGTGTACACCGTCTCGGTCACTTTCCCTCGGCCCAGCGAAATACGCACGGCGATCTCGGCCTGTTTCATCACGCGCTGGCCGTCTTCTTCCCGGTAGTCGGGATTGCGTCCTCCATGCTTCGCTACCCACACGTCGTCCAGCCACAGGTTGACCCGGCCCACGTCCAGGTCGTCGATGCCGGCGTAGCCGATGGCCGCCAGGATGCGTCCCAGGTTGGGGTCCGAGGCGTAGAAGGCGGTCTTGACCAGCGGCGAATGCGCCACCGAATACGCGACCTTGAGCGCCTCTTCCTGGCTGCCGGCGTCCTCGACCCGGATGGTCATGAACTTGGTCGCGCCTTCGGCGTCGCGCACGATCAGTTGGGCCAGCTCGGTTGCCGCGGCCTTCAGCGTGGCCAGCAGCTCGGGGTAGAGCGGATCCGACTCGGACTCGATGCGCAGGCCCGCGCGGCCGGTCGCGGCGATGATGAAGGAATCGTTGGTCGAGGTGTCGCCGTCCACCGTGATGCGGTTGAACGAGACGTCGGCGACCTGGCCCGCCATGCGTTTGAGCAGGGCGGGGGCGATGGCGGCGTCGGTGGCCAGGAAACCCAGCATGGTCGCCATGTTGGGCCGGATCATGCCGGCGCCCTTGCTGATGCCGGTCAGGGTGATCTGGTGGCCGCCGATGTTGGCCTTGCTGGACACGATCTTGGGCAGCGTGTCGGTGGTCATGATGCCGTGCGCGGCCTCGGTCCAGTTGCCCGGCGCCAGCGCCTTGACGGCGGCCGGCAGGCCGGCCTCGATGCGATCCACCGGCAGCGGCTCCAGGATCACGCCGGTCGAGAACGGCAGGACCTGGCGCGGGTCCAGGCCCAGCAGCTTCGCCAGCGCGTCGCAGGTGGCGCGGGCGGCGGCCAGGCCGGGCTCGCCCGTGCCCGCGTTGGCGTTGCCGGTGTTGATGACCATGGCCCGGATGGGCAGCGACTGCGCCAGGTGTTCCTCGCACACCTGGACCGGGGCGGCGCGGAAGCGGTTGCGCGTGAATACGCCGGCCACGCTGGTGCCTTCGGCCAGCCTGAACACGGTCAGGTCGCGGCGGCCGGCCTTGCGGATGCCGGCTTCGGTGACGCCGATTTCGACGCCGTCCACCGGAAAGACGAGTTCGGGAGCGGGAATGTGCAGATTGACGGCCATGGCTGTCCTCGCGGAGCGGAAGGGGCGGGGCGCGGCCTGCGCCCCGCCGGATCAGGGATTGAGTTCGGCAAAGGCCTCGCCGGCGATGGCGACGGTCCGGGCGATGACGTCGTCGTCGTGGGCGATCGAGACGAAACCGGCCTCGAACGCCGACGGCGCGAAGCTCACGCCGCGCACCAGCGCGGCGTGGAAGAATTTGTTGAACGCGGCGGTGTCCGAGGCCGAGACCTCGGCCAGCGAGGTCGGCACCGTGTCACGGAAATACAGCCCGAACATGCCGCCCACGTGGTCGGCGCTGAAGGGCACGCCCGCGCTGGCGGCGGCCGCGCGCAGGCCTTGCACCAGCTTGCCGGTCTGGGCTTCCAGCTTCTCGTAGAAGCCCGGTTCGGCCAGCAGCCGCAGGGTGGTCAGGCCCGCGGCCACCGCCACCGGGTTGCCCGACAGCGTGCCGGCCTGGTAGACGCCGCCCAGCGGGGCGATGTGGGCCATGATGTCGCGCCGGCCGCCGAAGGCGCCGATGGGCATGCCGCCGCCGATGACCTTGGCCAGGGTGGTCAGGTCGGGCACGATGCCGGTGCGGCCCTGCACGCCCTGGGGGCCGACGCGAAAGCCGGTCATGACCTCGTCGAAGATCAGCACCGCGCCGTAGCGGGTGCACTGGTCGCGCAGCGCCTGCAGGAAGCCGGGCACGGGCTGGACCAGGTTCATGTTGCCCGCCACGGGCTCCACGATCACGCAGGCGATTTCGTCGCCGTACTGCCTGAACGCGGCTTCCACGCCGGCGATGTCGTTGTAGTCCAGTACCAGGGTGTGCGAGGTGAACTCGGGCGGCACGCCGGCAGAGGTCGGGTTGCCGAAGGTCAGCAGGCCCGAGCCGGCCTTCACCAGCAGGCTGTCGGCATGGCCGTGGTAGCAGCCCTCGAACTTGATGATCTTGGCCCGGCCGGTGTAGCCGCGGGCCAGCCGGATCGCGCTCATGGTCGCCTCGGTGCCCGAGCTGACCAGGCGCACCTGCTCGATCGAGGGCAGGCGGTGCACGAGCATCTCGGCCAGCTCGACCTCGGCCTCGGTGGGGGCGCCGAACGACAGGCCGTTGACGGCGGCCTCCTGCACGGCCCGGATAACTTCCGGATGGGCGTGGCCCAGGATGGCCGGGCCCCACGAGCCCACGTAGTCGATGTACTGCTTCTTGTCGGCATCCCAGGTGTAGGGACCGGCGGCGCGTTCGATGAAGGGAGGGGTGCCGCCCACCGAGCGGAAGGCGCGCACCGGCGAATTGACGCCGCCGGGAATGGTGCGGCAGGCGCGTTCGAAGAGTTCTGCGTTGCGGATCATGGTCATGCCTTGTTGGGGTTGCCGGCGGGGTCCTCGGCCCAGGCCTGGGCGAAGTCCCGCGCGGCGGCTTCGATGTCGTCGGCGCCGAACAGCGCGGTGATGACGGCCAGCGCGTCGGCGCCCGCCGCCACGGCCAGCCGCGCGTTGGCCGGCGTGATGCCGCCGATGGCGACGATGGCCGGCCGGCCGGCGCCGGGGCGCCGCAGCCCGCGTGCCTCGGTCAGGCAGGACAGCGGGGCGTGCACGGCCGCGGGCTTGGTGGGGGAGTCGAACACCGCGCCGAAGGCCACGTGGTCGGCGCCCGCGGCCAGCGCGGCACGGGCGCGCCCGATCTCGTCGTAGCAGGAGGCGCCCACCAGCAGCGCCGGTCCGCCGGCCTGGCGGGCCTGGGCGATGTCGCCGTCCTCGCGCCCCAGGTGGACGCCGTCGGCGCCGGCCTCGATGGCCAGCCGCCAGTCGTCGTTGATGACCAGGAGCACGCCCAGGCGGTCGCAGGCGGTTCGCAAGGCCCGTGCCTGTTCCAGCCGCTTGGCCGGCTCGGCCAGCTTGCGGCGCAGTTGCACGGCGCGCAGGCCGCCGCGGGCGGCCGCTTCCACCGCGGCCACCAGCCGGGCGGTGTCGTCCCATTCGGGCGTGATGCCGTACAGGCCGCGCAGCGGGTGGTTCAGGGCGGGATCGGTGCTCATGGCGCGGACTCCGTGGAATCGGGCGCTGCCTCGTCGCCGGCCGCCGCCTGCTCGCCCTGCTTGGCCCAGAAGAAACGGTCGGGCAGCAGCCGGCCCATGCCGGGCTGGAAGCCCGAGGCCAGCGCCTGCCAGGTGTATTCCTGGGCCTCCGCCGTGGCGTCGCGCACGTCCATGCCGCTGGCCAGCAGGGCGGCCAGGGCCGCCGACAGGGTCGGGCCGGCGCCCCGGAAGTTGCCGGGCAGCCGTGGCCAGCGGTATTCGCCCGCCGGTTCGGCGGCCGTGTCGCCGCCGCCGCGCAGCGTGTTGACCACGATGTCGCCGGGCTGGTGCAGGCCGGTGGCCAGCACCCAGGCCGCCCCCCGGCGCAGCAGCGCCTGGGCCGCGGTCTCGTCGGCCGAGTCCAGGTCCAGCAGGCCGTCCGCCACCAGTTGCTCCAGCCGCAGGCTGTCGGCCACGACCAGGGTCGACTGGGGCACCAGCAGTTCGATGGTGGCGGCCATGATTTCCTCGGCCGAGTCCTCGGTTTCCGCGTCGTCCGCGTCCGGGGGATCCGCCCCCAGGTGCAGCACCACCGGGACGGCCGAGTAGTCGGCCAGGATCTCGGCCACGGCCGCCACCGCCTCGGCCGAGAACAGCCCGCCGATCTTGAAGGCCCGCACCGGCATGTCCTCCAGCAGGCTGCGGGCCTGGTCGTCTATCCATTCGGGCGCGACGGCTTCGCCGTCTTCCAGCCCGGCCGAGTCCTGCACGGTATAGCCGGTCAGCACGGTCAGCGCATGGCATCCCATGCTGGCACAGGTCAGCAGGTCGGCCTGGATACCCCCGCCGGCGCTGGGGTCGGAGGGGGCGAAGGTCAGAACGAGGGGAGGCGTGGGGGCGGCTGGCAACGAAAAGTCTCGAAAGGCGGGGCCGTCCGGCGGGATCCGGGCGGGGCCCACGGTGTTTCGGTAAGATGCGAGATTCTAATGGATGCCCGATGGTTCCCGGTCCGCGGGGACAGGGCTTGGTAAGATTGAGCGACGATGCGTACCTGGATGTGTCTGATTTGCGGCTGGATCTACGACGAGGCGGCCGGCCTGCCGGAAGAGGGTATCCCTCCTGGAACGAAGTGGGAAGACGTGCCGCCCAATTGGGTTTGCCCCGAATGCGGCGCCCGCAAGGAAGATTTTGAGATGGTCGAGATCTGACCCGCCGCGGGCGTTTACAATTCAGGTATGAGCGAACGCGCCAATATCGATCTCACGAACCAGTTCCTGATCGCCATGCCGGCCATGGCCGATCCGAACTTTGCCGGCGCGGTCATCTATGTATGCGAACACACCCCCAAGGGCGCGCTGGGCCTGGTCATCAACCGGCCCACCGACCTGACCCTGGCGGGCCTGTTCGAGCGGATCGAGCTGTCGCTGGACGATTCCCCCCAGGCGGCGTCCCCGGTGTTCTTCGGCGGGCCGGTCCAGACCGACCGCGGCTTCGTGCTGCATGCCCCGGTGGGCGACTACAACTCCTCCATCAAGGTCGGCGACCTCGCCCTGACCACCTCGCGCGACGTGCTGCAGGCGGTTGCCGACGGCCAGGGGCCCGGCAAGCTGCTGGTCACCCTGGGCTACGCGGGGTGGGGCGCGGGCCAGCTCGAGGACGAAATCTCCGAGAACGCCTGGCTCAGCGTGTCGGCATCGTCCGACATCATCTTCAACGTTCCGCCGTCCGAGCGTTTCGACGCCGCGCTGGCGCTGCTGGGCATCGCCCCGATCATGCTGGCGGGCGAAGCCGGCCATGCCTGACGAAACGCTGCTCGCCTTCGACTACGGAACCCAGTTCATCGGCGTTGCCGTCGGCAATACGCTGACCGGCCACGCGCGTCCGCTGGAAGTCATCGCCAACACCACGCGCGAGGCGCGCTTCGGCCGCATCGAGCAGTTGCTGCGCGAATGGCAGCCGTCCCGCCTGGTGGTGGGCCTGGCGCTGGATGCCGACGGCGGCGAGCAGCCCATGACGGCCCTGTGCCGGCGTTTCGCCAACCAGTTGAACGGCCGCTACGGCCTGCCCGTGGAACTGGTGGACGAGCGCGGCACCAGCCTGGCCGCCCAGTCCGAGATGGGGGCGGCCGGCCACGGGCTGCGGGTGGACGCGGTGGCCGCCGCCATCATCCTGCAGAGCTACTTCGACACGCCCCGTTCTCCCTGATCCGAGACTGCCATGAACCCAACTCCTCCCAACCTCGACGCCGAGGCGCTGTATGCGCGGCTGCGCGATGCCGTGCGCAAGCTGCTGGACACGCTGCCGGCCGACCGCACCCACCTGGTCGGCATCCATTCCGGGGGATCGTGGATAGCCGAGCGGCTGCACCGCGACCTGGGCCTGCCCGAGGCGCCCGGCAAGCTGGACATCAGCTTCTATCGCGACGACTTCGCGCGCATCGGCCTGCATCCCCAGGTCAAGCCCTCCGACATCGCCTTCGACGTGGACGACAAGCACCTGGTCCTGGTGGACGACGTGCTCTACACCGGCCGCACCATACGCGCCGCCATGAACGAACTGTTCGACTACGGGCGCCCGGCCTCCATCCGGCTGGCCGTGCTGGTGGACCGGGGCGGGCGCGAGCTGCCCGTGGCGGCCGACTTCGCCGCGGCCACCGTCGATCTGGCGCCGGGACAGAGCCTCGTGCTGTCGCGCGCCGGGGATGCCTTCAAGATCGATTTCGAAACCCTGCCGCCCCAGGAGCCGCACCATGCGTAACCCGCAGCTCAACAGCAACGGCGAACTCACCCACCTGTTGACCGTGGAGGGATTGCCGCGCGCGATCCTGAACCAGATCCTCGATACCGCGGAATCCTTCGTGCCCCTGGCCGACCGCGAGATCAAGAAAGTGCCGCTGCTGCGCGGCAAGAGCGTGTTCAACCTGTTCTTCGAGAACTCCACGCGCACGCGCACGACGTTCGAGATCGCGGCCAAGCGCCTGTCGGCCGACGTCTACAACCTGAACATCAACGCCTCGTCGGCCAGCAAGGGCGAGTCGCTGCTGGACACCATCAACAACCTGTCGGCCATGCAGGCCGACCTGTTCGTGGTGCGGCACGCCTCCAGCGGCGCGCCGCACCTGATCGCCCAGCACGTGGCGCCCCACGTGCACGTGATCAACGCCGGCGACGGCCGCCACGCGCACCCGACGCAGGGGCTGCTGGACATGTACACCATCCGTCACTACAAGAAGGACTTCACCAAGCTCACGGTGGCGATCGTCGGCGACATCCTGCATTCGCGCGTGGCCCGTTCCGACATCCATGCGCTGACCACGCTGGGCGTGCCCGAGGTGCGGGCCATCGGCCCGCTGACGCTGCTGCCTTCCGGCCTCGAGCAGATGGGCGTGCGCGTGTTCACCGACATGGCCGAAGGCCTCAAGGGCGTGGACGTCATCATCATGCTGCGCCTGCAGAACGAGCGCATGCGCGGCGCCCTGCTGCCTTCCGCGCAGGAGTACTTCAAGCACTACGGCCTGACGCAGGAGAAGCTCGCGCTGGCCAGGCCCGATGCGATCGTCATGCACCCCGGACCGATGAACCGCGGCGTGGAGATCGATTCCCCGGTGGCCGACGGCAAGCAGGCCGTCATCCTGAACCAGGTCACGTTCGGCATCGCGGTCCGCATGGCCGTCATGAGCATCGTCGCAGGAGCCTGACCCATGAAAATCCATATCCAGGGCGGCCGCCTGATCGACCCGGCCAACGGCGTGGACGCCGTCAACGACATCTACATCGCCGCCGGACGCGTGGTCGGCATCGGCCACGCGCCGGCCGGTTTCGTGCCCAACCGCCTGATCGACGCGCGCGGCCTGGCGGTGCTGCCGGGCCTCGTGGACCTGTCCGCCCGGCTGCGCGAGCCCGGCTTCGAGCACCGCGCCACGCTGGAGTCCGAACTGCAGGCGGCGCTGGCGGGCGGCGTGACCAGCCTGGTGCTGCCGCCCGACACCGATCCGGTGCTGGACGAGCCCGGCCTGGTCGAGATGCTCAAGCATCGCGCCCGCCAGCTCAACCAGTCGCACGTCTATCCGCTGGGCGCGATGACGGTCGGCCTGAAGGGCGAGATCATCACCGAGATGGCCGAGCTGACCGAGGCCGGCTGCGTGGCGTTCTCGCAGGCCGACGCGCACGTCACCGACACCAACGTGCTGCTGCGGGCCATGCAGTACGCCCGCACCTTCGACTATGCGCTGTGGCTGCGCCCGGAGGATCCCTGGCTGGCCCGCGAGGGCGTGGCCGCCAGCGGCGCCATGGCCTCGCGCCTGGGCCTGGCGGGCATCCCCGAGCAGGCCGAGACCATCGCCCTGCACACGCTGTTCGAACTGCAGCGGGCCACGCGCGCGCGCCTGCACCTGTGCCGCATTTCCAGTGCCGCCGGGATCGAACTGGTGCGCCGCGCCCGCGCCGAGGGCCTGCCCGTGACCTGCGACGTCAGCGCCCACCACGTGCACCTGACCGACGTGGACATCGGCTACTTCGACGCGCATTGCCGGCTGACCCCGCCGCTGCGCGGCCAGCGCGACCGCGATGCCATCCGGGCCGCGCTGGCGGACGGGACGATCGACGCGATCTGCTCGGACCACACGCCGGTGGACGAAGACTACAAGCTGCTGCCCTTCGGCGAGGCCGAGCCCGGCGCGACGGGCCTGGAACTGCTGCTGTCGCTGGCGCTGAAATGGGCCCGCGACGCCGATCTGCCGCTTTCGCGCGCGGTGGCGCGCGTCACCAGCGAACCCGCCCGGGTCCTGGGCACCAAGGTGCTGGCCTCGTGCGGTCAACTGGGCGCCGGGGCGCTGGCCGACCTCTGCCTGGTCGACCTGGACGCGCACTGGCTGGTCAGCGAGGACAGCCTGCAAAGCCAGGGCAAGCACACGCCGTTCCTGGGCATGGAACTGCCGGGCAAAGTCCGCATGACCATCGTCGCGGGCCACGTCGCGTATGAGGCGGCTGCCTGATCGTGCGCGCCTGGTTTCGCCTGGCCGCGCACCTGCTGCGGTTCTCGCTGCGGTTCCTGCTCGTCACCCTGTGGGTGATATTCGGGCTGATCGTGCTGGCCACCGTGTTCCGGCGGTTCGACGTGGCGCGGCGCGACCGGATCAACTGCTGGTGGTCCCGCTGGCTGCTGCGCTGGTGCGGCGTCCGCGTCTACGTCAGCGGCCATCCGCCGGTCGAGGGCGCGGCCCTGCTGATCGCCAACCACGTGTCGTGGCTGGACATCTACGCGCTCAGCAGCGTGCGCTGCACCATCTTCGTCGGCAAGCGCGAGCTGCGCGACTGGCCGGTGCTGGGCTGGCTGATCGCGGGCGTGGGCACGGTGTTCATCGAACGGGGCAACCGGCGCGCCGTGCACCAGGTGGCCCAGGCCATGGGCGAGCGCTTCGCGCGCGGCCAGTTGATCGGACTCTTTCCCGAAGGCACGACCTCCGACGGCCTGGACGTGCTGCCCTTCCACGCCGGCCTGTTCGAGCCCGCTCGCCGCGCCGGCGTGCCGGTGCTGCCGGTGGCGCTGCGCTATCTCCATCATGGCGCGCGCAGCACCTTGCCTTCCTACGTGGGCGAAGAAACGCTGATGGGCAATGCCTGGCGGGTACTGGGCTCGACCGGCGTGGCGGTGCAGGTCGTCTACCTGCCGCCCGCCACGGCCGAGAACGGCGACGAGGACCATCGCCATGCGATGGCGGCGCGGGTGCGGGAAGCCATACGGGCCGAGGTGCGCCAGGCGGATTGAATACGTCCCCTGGCTTGCCGATGGCCCTGCGTTGCGTTAATGTATTGCAAATGCGATGCATTTGGGAGTTGCCATGAAAACCGCCACGCTTCCTCCCCTGCGGGTAGAGCCGGAACTGCGCGAGGCTGCTGAAAGAGTCCTCGAAGCAGGGGAGAGTTTGTCCAGCTTTGTCGAGCAGGCTGTTCGTTCGGCTGTATCGCGCCGCGAGGCGCAGGCTGCTTTCCTGGCCCGGGCCTTGGCCTCGCGTGATCAGGCGCGGGAGTCGGGGGACTACGCATCGTCGCAAGCCGTATTGGACAAGTTGCAGCAGCGCCTGGAGGCAGCGAAGGTCGACCGGCGCAAGCGGTCTTGATGTACCGCGTTCGTTTCACGCGGGAAGCCGAGCAGGACCTTCTGCGGCTCTATGATTTTGTCCTGGAGAGGGATCCCGATGATCCGGGCCTGGCCGCCCAGGCCTTGGTCGCAATCCAGGGTGGCGTCGAGATTCTCGAGCGTTCGCCCTATACCTGCAGAAAAGCGACGCCGCATTCGCCCTACCTGCGCGAACTGGTGATTCCTTTCGGCCGTACGGGTTACGTCGCCCTGTTCGAGATCGATGGGCCTGATTCCGTCACCATCCTTGCCGTGCGCCACCAGCGCGAAGACGACTATCACTGAGGCGCCGCCCGCCGCCGCGCGCGTTTGGCCGGAGCGGCGCCATCCCCGCCCGCCGCGGGCACCCGGAACAGCCTGTGCACCAGCGCCCGTACCCATTGCAGCGAGGGATCGCGCGCCGTGCTGGCGTGCCACAGCAGGCGCACGTCGTAGGCGGGCGCATAGGGCAGGGTCCATACCTTGAATCCATAGCGCGGCTGCGCGTTGCGCGCGTACGTGGTGGGTACGATCGCCAGCATGCGCGAATTCATGACCATCTCGGGCAGCGCGCCGAAATGGCGTGCCCGCACGGCGATACGGTCGTCGAGCTTCATGCGCGTGAGCATTTCGCTGACGCTGTCGTGGAAGGTTGCCGTGGGCGAGGCCACCAGCAGCGATGCGCTGGCCAGTTCGGCGGGACTCAGTGTCTTGCCCTTGTGTCCGGGCGTGGGCGTCCAGTCCGGCGAAGTGATCGCCACATAGGGCTCGTGGAACAGCACGTCGGCCTGGATGCCGCGCTGCTTGGGATGCAGGATGCCCAGGCAGAAGTCGATCTCGCGCGCTTCCAGGGCGGCGGCGACGTCGTTGGCGGGCACGGAAATGTTGGTCAGCCGGGAGTGGGGGGCCTCGGTGTGCAGTGCCGCGGCCAGGGTCGGCAGGAAGGTCATTTCTCCCAGGTCGGACATGGAGACTCGCCACTCGACGTGGCTGTGCTGGGGATCGAAGGCTTCGCGTCCGGTCACCGCGGTTTCCAGGGCGCGCAATTCCGCCGCGACGGTGGGTGCGACCTGTTCGCAGATGCGGGTGGGGACCAGCCCCTGGGGGGTGCGCACGAAGAGCTCGTCGTCGAAGAAGTAGCGCAGGCGGGCCAGGGCGTTGCTGGTGGCGGGTTGGGAGAGGGAGAGGAGTTTGCCGGCGGCGGTGACGGAGCGAGTTTGGTGGATGGAGACCAGGACGCGTAGGAGGTTCAGGTCTAGTTGGCGGAAGTTCATGATGGTTTGAGTTCTTGAGACGGCCGGCGGCAGGGGCGCAGGCCATGGGGGCGCAGCGAAGCCGGTCCCGGCGTTGCCGGGACTTCCCGGTGGCTGGGCAGCCGGCGGGGCGGGCGCAGAACTCGCGCGGGGACAGTCCCCCGGACTGTCCCTACTGCCGCGCTCAAACAGCTGCGCCCTTGCTTCCCCGCCGACTGCCCATCCACCGGCGGCTCCGAATGCGCCCCCATGGCCTGCGCCCCTGCCGCCGGCCTGCGCCATCTGTCAGAGTGAGGGGGCGGGGGGGCCTGGATGAGGGGCGGGCGGGTATCCGGGGCCCTTATGGGGATTCTACGGAATATTCAGTGGGCAAATGAAGGGGGCTTGCCCCCTTCATTTGCCCTCGCGCAGTTTCGCCACGTCGGCGGCGGTGATCTGGCCTTCGCGGGCGCCCCAGGTGGTGCGCAGGTAGTTGGTCAGTTGGGCGATCTCGTCGTCGGTCAGGCGGCGGGCGAAGCCGGGCATGTCGCCGATGGTGGTGCCGTCGGGCAGGCGTTGGGCGGGCAGGCCGTCCAGGATGGAGAGCAGCAGGTTGCGTGGGTTTTCCAGGCGGACGGTGCTGTTGTTGGCCAGGGGAGGCATGCCGGGCGGGTGGCCTTCGCCGTCCACGCCGTGGCAGGCGGCGCAGGTGTTCAGGTAGACGCGGCGGCCGGGGGAGGGGGCGGCGTTGTCGGGCTTGGCTTGCGGGGCGGGGGCGGGCTTGGGGGGCTGGTCGCCCAGCAGGAAGGCGGACATGGCCTTCAGGTCGTCGTCGCTCAGGTATTGGGTGCTGTGCAGGATGACGGGGTACATCTCGTCGGCGGCGATGCCCTGGGGGGCGAGTCCGGTGCGCAGGAAGCGTTGCAGGTCTTCCGGCGTCCAGCCGCGTTCGGCCAGGGCCCGAGGGGTCAGGGACGGCGCCTCGAAGCGGTTCAGGGTGTAGCCCTGCAGCCAGTCGTCGCGGTGGAGCTGGCCCAGCTTGCCGCGCGGGGTGTGGCATTCGCCGCAGTGCCCCAGGACGTTGGTCAGGTAGCGGCCGCGCACCCATTGCGCGGAGTCGCCCTGCGAGGCGGCGGGCAGCGGGTCGTGGTCGAAGAACAGCAGGTTCCAGCCCGTCATCAGGATGCGCAGGTTGAGCGGGAAGGGGATCTCCGGTTTCTTGTTGGGCTGGGCGCTGGGGCGCACGCTCATCAGGTAGGCGTAGATCAGGTCGGAATCGGCGCGGGGGATGTCGTGGTAGGCCGTGTACGGCATGGCCGGGTAGAGGTTGCGGCCGTGCGGGGCCTTGCCCCGGGTCAGCGCGCGGTGGAATTCGTCGGCGGTCCAGCGGCCGATGCCGTGGTCGGGGTCGGGCGTGATGTTGGTGCCGTACAGCGTGCCGAAGGGAGTCTGCAGCGGGAAGCCGCCGGCGTAGGCGGCGCCGTCGGCGGTCTGGTGGCAGGCCGCGCAGTCGGCGGCGCGGGCCAGGTAGCGGCCCAGCTGTAATTGTTCCGGCGTGGCCTGGACCTGCTGGGGCGGGCGGTCGGGCGGATCGTCGCGGTTGCCCAGGATCGCCGCGGCGACGGCGACCACGATCAGGACCAGGATGACGAGGGCGACGATGGGACCGCGTCGCCGGGGGGACGGGCGGGCCATCTCAGTTCTCCTTGAGGACGAGGCCGGGGGTGGCGAGGATCACCGCCTTGGCCGCCTCGAAGTAGCGTACGTAGCCGGTGCAGCGGCAGATGTGGCGGCCCAGGTGCTCGGTGATCGTGTCTTCCAGCTGGTCGGCGCGCACCGGGTGGGCCTTGAGTCGTTCCATCAGCGCGGTCGCGCCGATGACGAAGCCGGGCGTGCAGTAGCCGCACTGGAAGCTGTAGTGGTCCAGGTAGGCCTGCTGGATCGGGGTGATGGCGATGATCTTCCGCTTATCGTCGCGCTCGGCCAGGCCTTCTATGGTCCGGATACGCTTGCCGTTGAAGTAGTGGGCACCGGTGATGCAGGTACGGATCTCCTCGGTGCCGTCCGGACCGTCCAGCAGCACCGTACAGGCATGGCAGACGCCGATGCCGCAGCCGAAGCGCGATCCGGTCAGGCCCAGGTACTCGTGCAGGAAGTCGACCATCATCAAGGTGTCGGGCACGTCCATGGGCCCGACTTGCTTGCCGTTGATGGTCAGCGTCAGGGGCGAGGTCGTGATCGTCATGATTCCAGGACCTCCCGTATTTTCTCCGGCGTGACCGGCAGGTCGGTGAAGCGGTGGCCGATGGCATGCGCGATGCCGTTCACGATGGCGGCGACGATGGGGATCATGACGACTTCCGCGATGCCCTTGGGCGGATCGGTGTCGGAGATGGGCGGCAGGATGTCGCCGGTCTGGCTCCAGACGGCCACGTCGTGCGCGCGCGGCAGGTGGTAGCGGTCGAAGTTCCAGGTGCCGTTGCCGGGGCCGTCCTCGTACAGCGGCAGGTACTCGTGCAGCGCGTGGCCGATGCCCATCGCGATGCCGCCCTGCAATTGCCCCGACACCAGTTCCTCGACCACCGGCTTGCCGCATTCGAGCACCGAGTGGTGCGACAGCAGCCGCACCTTGCCGCTGGTCGGGTTGACGGCCAGCTCGGCCAGGGCGGCATTGGCGCTGTAGTAGGTGACGCCGGCATTGTTGCGCTGGGCCGGCGGATAGAAGACGTTGGCCCGCCTGACGACGTCGTAGGGCCTGGCCGAGCGGCCGCCGTCGCCGTAGCGCACGGCCAGGCCGTCGAGCGGGCGCCGGACGGTCGTGCCGCCTACGTCGAAGTCGGCCTCGGCCCATTGCCAGCGGTTGAAGGTATGGCCCACGGCGGCGGTCACCAGGTTGGCCTCGTAGGCGGCCTTGACCAGGCGCTCGAGCGGCAGCGGTTCCAGGCCGTTCGCGGTCAGGCCGCGTTCGGTCCAGCGCGCGTCCTCGCGCCGCACGACCAGGGGCGCGGCCTGGCCGCCACCCGCGCCGCGGGTCCAGATGGCCATCGCCGCCGGCCACAGTCCGTGCTCGAACACGACACGGGCCGTTTCCTTCGTGGCGTGCCCGAAGAAGTAGACGGAGTTGCTGGCGCTGGAGGGCGAGGCGTGGACCGGCGTCCACATCGGATCGGCGGCCAGCCGGTCCTGTTCCTCCTGCTTGACCGTGTAGGTATCGACGTTGCCGACCATGGGCAGGTCGGACCAGTCGGTAACGGCGGTGCGCACTTCGTCGGCGGGGCGGCCGAACCATTCGGCGCACATCACGGCCTGCGAGGTGCTCATGCCGGTGCCGATCTCGACGCCGGTATGGTGCAGCACGATGCGGCCTTCGCTTGTCAGCTCCACGCGCACGAAGGCGGCCTCGCCGCCGGTGCCGAAGTCCTTCTGCACGCAGGCGAAGCCCACGCCATAGCGTTCGTTCGGATGGGCGGCCTCGTAGTCGAGCTTGCGCTGCGCCCGTTCGGCCCACAACGGATGGCGGCGCGCGCGCTCGAGCACCTCGTCCACCCGCAGGGCGCCGCCGGCGATGGCGCCCTGGGTGTTCTTCATGCCCGACAGCAGTGCGTTGCGGATACGGAACTCGATCGGATCGAGCCCGAGTTCCGCCGCCATCTCGTCGATCATCATCTCGGTGGCGGCCATGCTTTGCAGCGTGCCGTAGCCACGCGCCGAGCCCGCGTCGATGGCCCGCGTGGCCTCGGCCACGGCGATCAGGTCGTTCTTGGGGAAGTAGTACACCGACTGCGCGGCGGTGGCCGCCACCATGACCACCGAGGGCGAGAAGTTCGCGCGTCCGCCGCCGTTGCCGGTCAGCGTGCCCTGGAAGGACTGGAGCTTGCCGGTCTTGCGGTCCACCGCCATGGTGTACTGCATGTCGAAGGCGTGGCGCTTGAGCGAGGTCTGGAAGTGCTCGAAGCGGTCGACCGCGAAGCGCACCGGATGGCCGTCGCCGTACAGCGCGGCGACCAGGCCGTAGAACGGCACGTTGCAATGGTCCTTGGAGCCGTACCCGACCGTGTAGCAGGGGTGCACGAACAGGTGTTCCAGCGGGAAGCCGCTGTCGGCCACCATCTTGGCGGCGGCCTCGGCCACTTCCTGCGGCGATTGCGTGGCCAGCACCATGTGCAGGGAACGGGTGGCCGGGTCATACCAGCAGTTCGCGTTGTCGGGCTCGAGCGCGGCGGTGTCGATGGACTGCGTGGTGTAGCGTCGTTTCATGACCAGCCAGTCGGCGGGCGGCGAGGCCAGTTCCGCGCCGATCTGCTCGGCCGCGCGCATGCCCTGCGCGTCGATGCTGTCCTCGGCCTTGGTGGAGGGCCAGATCAGTGTCTTCTTTTCCGTGGGGAAGAGCGGGCTGTCTTTCAGGCTGGAATAAGCATCTTCGTCGTCGGGCGAGGCGCCGCCCACGCGCACGTAGCGGAACACGCCCCAGGGCTCGCGGTCGAGCGGCCCCGTGGTCGCGCCGTAGCGGATGACGTCGCGGGCGGCGCGCAGCCGGCCGCGGGCGAGCTGGTAGCGCGCGAAGTCGTGGAAGATCAGGATGGCGACCGCGTGTCCCAGGTAGGCCGGCGTCTTGCCGGCGGGCAGCAGCATGTCGTCGCCGTAGAAGCTGGGGAAGGCGAGCTTGTCGCGGGCCAGATCCTCGGCCGTGACGACGCGGTCGGGCTTGAGGTCATCGCCCAGCGGCGCGAGGTCGAAACCCTCGTAGAGCCGGTCGGCCAGCGTGGCGCGAAGGATCAGCGCGTGGGACTGCTGCTTGGGCCAGTGCGGCATGTCGGCGGCGCGGATGTCGCGGGCGAAGACCTTGCCGCCGACCACCTTCTCGTGGCCGTCGACCCGGAAGCGGGTGCGGCCGCTGGCCCGGTTCCATTCGGGACCGCGGAAGATGCGTTCCTCGAACAGGGCGCCGAAGGCGGCGCTGTACAGGGGGGCGATCCACACCGTGACGCCGCCCACCGCGATGGCCTTCAGGAAGCCACGGCGGGACATGCCGGCTCCGGTGGAGTCCGCGCGGGCCGTCGGGTTCCAGGCAGGATCTTGCTTCACAGCACGCTCCTTGCAGCAAAACCGCAGCTGTCATGCTGGCAGCAAAGGATGGATTTATCAATACCGGAAAATGTAGGGAATCAAGACAGGCCGGGCCGATATTCATGGATGATCCTTATAGGGATTATCCGGGGTATTCACAAAACAAATGTGGGATATACGAATAAACCATTAGCCCACGGCCCGCCGCTGGAGAAGAATGATGCGCTGACACCAGGCAGAGGAGAACGGGACCATGGCGGAGCGTTCGTTCACGAACGAGGTCGGCAAGCTGAAGCTGGGAGAGGGCGAGGAGTTCCGCGGCGAGGGGATCCTGGCGGTGACCAAGGCCCTGCTGCAGTCCGGCGTGTCGTACGTGGCGGGATACCAGGGAGCGCCGATCTCGCACCTGATGGATGTGCTGACCGACGCGAACGACATCCTGGAAGAGCTGGGCGTGCACTTCGAGCACAGCGCCTCCGAGGCGACGGCCACCGCCACCCTGGCGGCCTCGGTCAACTATCCGCTGCGCGGCGCCGTCACCTTCAAGTCCACCGTGGGCACCAACGTGGCCTCGGACGCGCTGGCCAACCTGGCCTCGGGCGGCGTGACCGGCGGCGCGCTGCTGATCGTGGGCGAGGACTACGGCGAAGGCTCCAGCATCATGCAGGAGCGCTCGCATGCCTTCGCGATGAAATCGCAGGTCTGGCTGCTGGACCCCCGCCCCAACCTGGAAAGCATGGTGGGCGCGGTGGAGCGGGGCTTCGAGCTGTCCGAGGCCAGCAATACGCCGGTCATGCTGCAGCTGCGCATCCGCGCCTGCCACGTGCATGGCCGCTTCACCACGCGGGCCAACAAGCGGCCGGCGTTCACGCTCAAGGACGCCATCGAGAATCCCGAGCGCGACGTCAACCGCATCGTGCTGCCGCCGGCCTCCTACCTGCACGAACAGGAAAAGGTGGCCAAGCGCTGGCCGGCGGCGGTGCGCTACATCGTCCAGCACGGCATGAACGAGTTCTTCGGCGCCGACGACCGGGACATCGGCATCGTCATGCAGGGAGGCATGTACAACGGCGTGCTGCGCGCGCTGGAGCTGCTGGGGCTGGCCGATGCCTTCGGCCAGTCGCGGATTCCCCTGTACGTGCTGAACGTGACCTATCCCCTGGTGGACGAGGAGTTCGTCCGCTTCTGCGCCGGCAAGCGCAGCATCCTGATCGTGGAAGAAGGGCAGCCCGACTACATCGAGCAGGCGGTGCACGCCATCCTGCGGCGTGCCGACCTGAACACGCGCGTCCATGGCAAGGACGTGCTGCCGATGGCGGGCGAATACACCGGCGGCGTGCTGCTCAAGGGGTTGGCGGAGTATGTGCGCCGCTACGAGCCAGGCCTGCTCGAAGGGCGGACGCTGCCTCGCGCCGCGCGGCCGGCCTCGCCCGCGCGCATGCCGGACAATCCCAAGGCCTTCGCCATCCAGCGTGCTTCCGACCAGGTCCAGGGCCGGCCGCCGTCGTTCTGCACCGGCTGTCCGGAACGGCCCATCTTCACCGCCATCAAGCTGGTCGAGCGCGAACTGGGCCGGCACCACATCAGCTGCGACATCGGCTGCCATCTGTTCTCGGTGCTACCGCCCTTCAACCTGGGCGCCACCACCATGGGCTACGGCCTGGGGTGGGCCGGCGCCTCGGCGCTGAACACGCGCGAGACTTCCCGCCGCACCATCTCCATCATGGGCGACGGCGGGTTCTGGCACAACGGCCTGACCAGCGGCGTGGGCAACGCCGTGTTCAACGAGACCGACAACGTGCTGCTGGTGGTGGACAACGGCTATTCGGCCGCCACCGGCGGACAGGACGTGCTGTCGTCCAAGGCCGAGAACCCCATACGCAGCACCAACAACCCCATCGAGAACGCCGTGCGGGGGGTGGGCGTGAAGTGGGTGCGGACGGTGACGCGCACCTACAGCGTGGCGCAGATGCGCGACACGCTGCGCGAGGCGCTGACCACGCGCGAGAAGGGGCCGAAGGTGGTGGTGGCGCAAAGCGAATGCATGCTGAACAAGCAGCGCCGCGTGCGTCCGCTCATGCGCAAGGCCATAGGCGAAGGCCGGCGGGTCGTGCGCGAGCGCTTCGGCGTGGATCCCGATACGTGCACCGGCGACCATTCCTGTATCCGCCTGTCCGGTTGCCCCTCGCTGACCATACGGGACAATCCCGATCCGCTGCGCACCGATCCGGTCGCGGCGGTGGTGGACAGTTGCGTGGGCTGCGGACTGTGCGGCGAGGTGTCGCACGCGGCAGTGCTGTGCCCATCGTTCTACCGGGCCGAGATCATCAACAACCCGGGACGCTGGGACAAATTCAAGGCGCGCGTCAGGAAGGCCGTCATCGGCGCCTTGCAGCGCCGCATCGACCGTCGGCTGGAGGGATTGGCGGCATGAGCATCGGCAACGAGACGGGCGCGCCGCGCGCGCTGACCATCGCGGTGCTGGCCATGGGCGGCGAGGGCGGCGGGGTGCTGGCCGACTGGCTGGTGGACCTGGCCGAGCACAACGGTTACCTGGCCCAGACCACCTCGGTGCCGGGCGTGGCCCAGCGCACGGGCGCGACGGTGTACTACATCGAGATGTTCCGCGAGGCGGACGTGCCGCCGGGCAAGGCGCCGGTCATGGCGCTGGGGCCGGTGCCCGGCGAGGTCGACGTGGTCATCGCCTCCGAGCTGATGGAGGCGGGCCGCGCCTTGCAGCGGGGCCTGGTGGCGGACGACCGCACCACGCTGATCGCGTCCACCCACCGGGTGTATTCCATGACGGAGCGCACGGCGATGGGCGACGACCGGGTCGATTCGGCCGCGCTGCTGGAAGGCGGACGGGTGGCGGCGCGGCGTTTCGTGGCCGCCGACTTCAGCCGGATCGCCGAGGACGCCGGCAGTCCCATCAGTCCGGCGCTGTACGGGGCGCTGGCGGCGACGGGCGCGCTGCCCTTCGGCCGCGAACGGTTCGAGGATGCCATCCGCCGCGGGGGCGTGGGGGTGAAGGCCAGCCTGGAGGCCTTCGCCGCGGGTTTCGCCGCCGCCATCGCCGGCCAGGAGACGGTGCTGCACGAGACCACCGTGCGGCGCGAGGTGCCGGCGGCGGCTTCGCCGGCGGAGGCATCCGCGGCCCCCGGCCGGCTGCCCGCTGCCGTCGGCCCCCGGCTGGCGTCCCTGGAAGAGCGGATGGCGCGCGAATTCCCGGCCGAGTGCCACGCGGTGCTGCGCGCCGGCCTGGTCCGCGCGGCCGACTACCAGGACGTGGCCTATGCCGGCGAGTACCTGGACCGGCTGGTCCCGCTGCTGTCCGCGCTGCCGGATCGCGGCGCCGCCAGCATGGAGGTATTGTCCGAGACGGCGCGCCACCTGGCCTTGTGGATGACCTACGAGGACGTGGCGCGGGTGGCGGACCTGAAGACGCGCGGCGCGCGCTTCGCCCGCGTGGCCGCCGAGGTGCGGCTGACGCCGGCGCAGCAACTGGAGATCAATGAATTCATGCACCCCCGGCTCGAGGAACTGGCCGACGCCATGCCCGCCTGGCTGGGACGGTGGATGATGCGCAGCGCCTTCGCGCGGGCCTGCATCGGGCCGTTCACGCGCAAGGGACGGGTGGTGCGCACCAGTTCGCTGCGCGGTTTCCTGCTGCTGTACGCGGTGGCGGGGCTGCGCGGCATGCGCCGGGCGTCGCTGCGCTATCGGGTCGAGCGCGAGCGCATGGATCGGTGGATGGAGGCCATCGTCTCGCTGGCGGCCGGGCAGCCGGCGCTGGCCGTGGAAGTGGCGCGCGCGCAGCGGCTGATCAAGGGCTACGGCGACACCCACGTGCGCGGCTGGGGCAATTTCCAGCGCATCATGTCGGTGTTGCCGGCGCTGCGGCAGGCCGACGACGGCCCCCCGCGCCTGCGGGCGCTGGTCAAGGCGGCCCTGTCGGACGACAGCGGCCGCGCGCTGGAGGAAAAACTCGCGACCGTCTAGGATGAGGCGGCGCCATCACGCAGCACTTCGTAGGTACAAGAAAAGACAGGAGACAACGCATGAAATTTCCGCTCGTCAAGGCAGCCGCCGCTTTCCTGGCCTGCGCGGCCATGTCCGCCGGCCCCGCCCAGGCCCAGCAGGCCACGCTGCGGCTGATCTCGGCCTTTCCCGAGAACGGCATCTACGTGCAGCACCTGCAGGCATGGGTCAAGAAGTTCAACGAGGAAGGCAAGGGGGTGCTGCAGCTCAACTTCCTGGGCGGCCCCAAGACCATGCCCCCGTTCGAGGTGGGCAACGCGGTCAAGACCGGCGTGGTGGACATCGCGCTGAACACCGGCGCCTTCTACACCAACGTGCTGCCCGAGGCCGACTTCCTGAAGCTCAGCGACGTCCCGGTCGCCGAGCAGCGCAAGAACGGCGCGTTCGAGGCCATCAACAAGGTCTGGAACGAGAAGGGCAACATGCAGTACCTGGCCCGCATGGTCGAACACCAGCCCTTCCACCTGTACATCAACAAGAAGATCGACAAGCCGGACCTGACGGGGATGAAGATCCGCATCACGCCGGTCTACCGCGAGTTCTTCCAGGCCCTGAACGCCAACGTCATCACCACGCCCCCGGGCGAGGTCTACACCGCGCTCGAGCGCGGCGTCGTGGATGGCTATGGCTGGCCGATAGGCGGCATCTTCGACCTGAACTGGCAGGAGAAGACCAAGTTCCGCGTGGACCCGGGTTTCTACGACGCCGAGGTCTCGCTGATCATGAACCTGCCGGCCTACAAGAAGCTGACCCCGCCGCAGCTGGCCTACCTGAACAAGCAGTTGCTGGCCCTGGAAGGGCAGAACGGCTTCTGGGACCGCTACGCCGAGGAAGAAACCGCGCGGCAGGCCAAGGCCGGCATCCAGACCATCAAGTTCGACGATGCCACCGCCAGGCGCTATCGCGACATGGCCTACGAAGTGGGCTGGGCCACCGCGGCCAGGCAGAGCCCCGAGGTCGCGGCGCGCTTCAAGTCGCTGCTGTCCCGTCCGGCCGCCGGCAGCCGTCCATGATCGCGCGCGTGTCCGCCGCCTACGGGCGGCTGCTGACGGCGCTGGCCGCCGTGGGATGCGCGTTGCTGCTGGCCATGATGCTCATCATCGTGGCCGACGTGCTGCTGCGCAACCTCGCCATCGCCGGCCTGCCCCGCGGCCTGGCCTGGAGCAACGAGGTGTCCGAGGCCATGCTGTATCTCCTTACGCTGTGCCTGGCGCCCTGGCTGCTGCGCCAGGGCCAGCACATTCGCGTGGACATCGTGCTGCAGGCCATTCCGCGCCGCGTGGCCTGGGGGCTGGAATGGCTCGGCGACGTCCTGGGCCTGGGATGCTGCCTGGCGATCGCCTGGTATGGCGCCCAGTCGGCCTGGGCCAGCTACCAGTCGGGCGCCATGAACATCAAGACGCTGGTCACGCCGGAATGGTGGATGCTGGCGCCGCTGCCCGTGGTGTTCCTGCTGCTGGCGGTGGAAATGCTGTTCCGCATGCACCGCCTGCTGCATGCCGAGGCGGGCCCGCGCAACGAAGCGGTGAGCGCATCATGAGCTGGCAGATCGCGGCCTGGATCCTGCTGGGCGGATCCACGGTGCTGCTGTTCATCGGCATGCCCGTGGCGCTGACCTTCATCTCCATCAATATCATCGGCGCGTGGCTGTACATGGGAGGCGAGATCGGACTGATGCAGCTCGCCCGCAACAGCGTCAGCTCGGTGGCGGCCTTCTCGCTCACGCCCATTCCGCTGTTCGTGCTGATGGGCGAGGTGCTGTTCCACACCGGCCTCGCGCTCAAGGTGATCGACGGCATCGAACGGCTGATCACGCGCGTGCCGGGCCGCCTGGCCGTGGTCGCGGTGGTGGCCGGAACGGTGTTCTCGGCCATTTCCGGATCGACCATCGCCACCACCGCCATGCTGGGATCGCTGATGCTGCCGGTCATGCTGTCGCGCGGCTACCATCCCCGCATCGCGACCGGCCCCATCATGGCCATCGGCGCCGTGGACATGCTGATCCCGCCGTCGGCGCTGACCGTGCTGCTGGGTTCGCTGTCGGGCATCTCCATCTCCAAGCTGCTGATAGGCGGCGTGATGCCGGGGATCATCCTGTCGGTGGCCTTCGTGCTGTGGATCGTGGTGCGCGTGCGCATCACGCCGTCCTGGGCGCCGGCGTCCGATACCGGCGAGCGGCGCACCGGCTGGGCGCGATGGAACCTGTTCGTGGCCTACGTGCTGCCCACGCTGTCCATCTTCGGCGTCGTGGTGGGGGCGCTGGCGGCGGGTTGGGCCACGCCCACCGAGTGCGCGGCGCTGGGTTCCTTCGCCACCATGCTGCTGGCCGCGCTCTACCGGCGCCTGACCTGGGAAGCCGTGGTCAAGTCGCTCAAGGGAACGGCTGCCATTTCGGGCATGATCCTGTTCATCATCCTGGGTGCCACGACCTTCGCCCAGATCCTGTCGTTCTCGGGGGCGAGCAACGGCCTGGTGGAGACGATCACCGGCCATGGCCTGTCCACCGGCATGATCGTGCTGGGCATGATGCTGATGCTGATCTTCCTGGGCATCTTCGTCGACCAGATCAGCATGATGATGATCACGCTGCCGATCTTCATGCCCATCGTCGGCGTGCTGGGCATCGACCCGGTGTGGTTCGGGGTCATGTTCCTGATCTGCATGCAGCTCGGCCTCCTGCTGCCGCCGCATGGGCTGCTGCTGATGACCATGCGCGGCGTGGCGCCGCCGTCGGTCTCCATGGGGACGATCTTCATCGCGGTCGTGCCCTACGTGGTCATGAGCCTGTTGTTGCTGGGCGCGGTGTTCTTCCTGCCGGGCATCGCCACCTGGCTGCCGAAGATGATCGGCTAGCCTGGGCTGAATCGCCATGCATGGGGGTGTCCTCAGTGGCGGGGATTGAGTTCTTGAACCGTCCTTGATCGGTGGGGTGGGGCGGCTCGCATTGGGGCGCAGCGAAGCCGGTCCCGCTACGCGGGACTTCCCGGTGAGGGCAGACTTGGCGGGGC